>NZ_JBFUMG010000026.1:0-22238 GCF_054049495.1 Phyllobacterium sp. P5_D12
GCCAAAGCCTGCCAGAAATTATGCCGGTCAGAGCTCGAGGTGTTTCAGGCGGCGCTTGGGCCGAATGTCGAGGTCAAACGTTTCGAGCATATATTGAAAGGTGCCCGGCGCTGTGCCTACCGCATCGTCGGAAAGCACAATGAGGATTAGTTGGCGATGAAGCTGTAAAGCATGGGGCTCATATAGTTGTTG
Organism: Phyllobacterium sp. P5_D12; assembly: GCF_054049495.1. Taxonomy (NCBI): domain Bacteria; kingdom Pseudomonadati; phylum Pseudomonadota; class Alphaproteobacteria; order Hyphomicrobiales; family Phyllobacteriaceae; genus Phyllobacterium; species Phyllobacterium sp. P5_D12. The sequence goes on from NZ_JBFUMG010000026.1 coordinate 193, forward strand.
CCAACACGCCAGTAATCATGCAGCGGCCCGCCCTCGCATGCGAATCCAAGTCGCGTCACCAGCCTGATGGACGGGGCATTGTCGGGATGAATAACTGCTGCGATACGGTGGGTATTCAGCTTACCGAGGCAATGGGACATCACCGCTTGGACCCCTTCGCTCATTAGCCCCCGGCCGTGCCATTCCGATCGAAGAATGTAGMCGATCTCCAAGCGGCGATTGAGCGGCTCACGGTGATGATAATTGACCATGCCGATGCAATTATCGCTGTCCTTTTCGGCAACCGCCCAAGCGATGGATTCATTGGGTGACGTGGTCTTTGCGAGTACCCGTACCCAGCTCCGGGTTTCCTGAATATTCTTGCAGGCAGAAAAATCCCAGTAGCGCACGAGATTTGCATCTCCAATACAGGCGTGGAGCCCGACATCATCCTTTGGCTCAAAACGGCGTAACCGAAGTCTTTCGGTAAGGATCTTTGGAAAGGTCCCTGCTTGATCCACCATCATCTGCCCCACTTGGGCGGAGGTGGTACATTGCTTGCTGCTGCCTTGCGACTGCGTCTCAGGCGAACGAGCCCAAAAAGACTGATCACAATCAGCGCGATGCCAGCAGGCATGGCTCGCCAGTCGACGGCCGTCGCGCCCTTGCGCAAGACAAGATCAACCTCCGCCACCTCGAGACCATCGAAATCGCCAGGTCCGATGGTGAAGACATAATCGCCATCTTCCACCGGATCGATATCTCCAATGCTGTCGCGATAGACCTGCGGGCCCTGCGGCGAGCCCCTGTTGGCCGCTTTGCTGTTCTCGTAGTTCAAGGTCCTAACAAGAACGTCCTTGCCTTGCCGCGTGACGACAGCTGTCAATGCCGAACGCCCTATGGAGGGGACGAAATTTCGCAAAGGCTGCATATCGACGAAGGCGCGCACCGGAGCGTCGCCCGCGGTCAAGGTGACGGCGACGGGTTTGTAGGGACCGGGGCGATCATAGACGCGCCATGACCCGATTTCTTCTCCCGAGAAATTGGCGACCACCCAAGGATATCCGATCCCGAGCACAATTCCAGCGATCAAGAGAAGTAGCAAAAGCGGACGCATCAACAGTTTCTCAAGCTTTCTTTTCCCAACGCCCTTCGGCGTTCTGCTGCCAGTAGGTCAATTTGTGACCCTGTTCTTTCAACAGTTTCCATTGCGCCCTCGCCTGCTCAAGCTGTTGCTGGTCGTGGCCATCAAACATGAGAACCAGCCGCTCATAGGCTTCGACATTCTGCGGCTCGGCTCCATCGACAAGAAAGCGCACGGTCGCGTTGTTGGCGTTGCCGTAACCTGTTGTCAGGATGATTGGCTGCTCCTCCGGATGAGGCTCCTGGTCAGTCGCATGCGCAAGAAAAGACGCATCGGACCAGGTCCAAAGATGATTGTCGAGACTGTCACGCCGCTCCTCGGAACCTGTCTGGATGACGACTCTCCATTTGCGATCGAGCGAACGCTCGACGAGACCCGGCAATGCGTTCTCCAGTGTCGATTCAGTCAGATGGTAGAAGAGAATTTCGGTCATGAGTGCAGTCTTGTGTGAAAGGACTGGCTCACGTCAAGCCAGTCCCTTTTAACTTCTACCCTTCGAAATTGTCGCGAACCAGCCTGTCGAGAAGGCGAACGCCGTAGCCCGAGGCCCAAGACTGGCTATACTCATTGGTTGGCGCGCCTATTGCGGTGCCGGCAATGTCGAGATGGGCCCAAGGCGTATCGCCCACAAAGCGCTTCAGGAACTGCGCGGCGATAATTGCGCCACCATGACGCCCGCCAATGTTCTTCATGTCGGCATTCTTGGTGTCGATGAGTTTGTCGTATTCGGCGCCGAGTGGCATGCGCCACAGCCTTTCGCCGGTTGCCTGGCCGGCATCGAAGAGCTGCGCGGCAAGTGTATCGTCATTGGAAAACAGCCCCGCTTGATAAACGCCGAGTGCCACCATGATGGCGCCTGTCAAGGTCGCGAGATTGACCATGAACTTGGGCTGGAAGCGATCATTGCAATAATAAAGCGCATCGGCGAGGACTAGTCGCCCTTCCGCATCGGTGTTGAGCACTTCGATCGTCTGGCCCGACATAGACGTGACGATATCGCCAGGGCGCTGCGCATCACCATTGATCATGTTTTCAACAATCCCGATGACACCGACGACATTGACTTTGGCCTTGCGCGAGGCAAGTGCGTGCATAAGGCCGGTGACTGCGGCGGCACCGCCCATATCGCCCTTCATTTCCTCCATGCCGCCAGCGGGTTTGATCGACAGACCGCCAGAATCAAAGGTCACGCCCTTGCCGACAAAGGCGATCGGCTTGTCTTTGCTTTTCTCGCCGTGCCATTCCATGATCGCGATGCGCGCCGGACGTGTGGACCCTTGTGCGACACCGAGCAGCGAGCCCATGCCGAGCTTCTTCATGTCCTTCTCCGTCAAAATCTCGACCTTGACGTCGAGCTTTTTCAACTCTTCGACACGTTCGGCGAATTCGACTGGACCGAGAATATTGGCAGGTTCGTTGACCAGATCGCGGGCAAGAATAACGCCATCCGCCACCGCTTGGGCACTAGCAAATGCCTTTTTCGCGGCGTGAGGGTCCGCTACCTGGATAGTGATGGCAGCGACGAATTTATCTTCCTTCTCGCTCTCGTCTTTGCCTTTTTTTGTCTTGTATTTATCGAATGTGTAGGAGCGAAGAAGCATACCCAGAGCGAAATCGGCAGCGTTTTCGGCTGAGATATCTGTGCCGGGTAGCGCGAGGATCACCGAGACATTTTTGGATTTTCCGATTTTTGAAAATGCCGCGCCACCGATTTTCAGCCAATCGTCGCCCTTGAGCTTGGCCGGATCGCCGCTACCCACAAGCACCAGCCGTTCCAGTTCTGTACCATTTGGAGCAAGGGTAGATAGGCTCGTTGCAAGTTTTCCCTTGAAATCCGAGACGCTGATGATACGCGACAGCAATGCCTGTCCGACAACAGATTCGGCTTCTGCAGCTGCTTTGCCTTCAGCGGGAACGAGCAAGATTGCGGTGCCGCTTTCGACGGCTGCATATTTTGCGAAACTGATGGATGGGCGTTTGGACATGATATCTCCGGTTTGAACAAAAATGTGACTTTCATGATCGTCGATCTTGATGAATGAAGGGGGTGATCGTGAAGGGATTGACTAAGACCTTGTTAACTAGCTTTCTTCGCCTATTTTTAGCCAAGCCTGACTAGATTGAACATATGTCGGGTTTATTGAACATGTAACGGGTTCGTCCCATAAAGCTCAAAATAATGCCTTGGCTCCCATGGCATAGATTGAACGGTCGGGCTTTAATGAACGGCTGGTCGAACAAGGTGGCGGAACTCTTTTTGCGAAACATGACATGCGCCTGATTGAGATATACATCTTGCGACGGATCGTCGTCATGTTTTTTGCCGTTCTGCTTTCAGCGGTCGGAATCACATGGATCGTCCAGGTGCTCGGTCGTATCAATTTTCTGACAACCAGCGGACAGAGCTTCTACTATATTCTAAAATTCAGTTCCAATCTGCTTCCATCCGCCTTTCCCGTGGTGATGCCGTTTGCTCTGGTGATTGCCGTGACGCAAACGCTTTCGACGATGAACCAGGATTCGGAACTGGTGGTCATCAATGCGGCGGGCGCGCCACGCTCCGCCGTGATCCGTCCTGTCATGCTTTTTGCGATCGTCATCGCAGCTGCATCGTTCCTTATTTCCAACTTCGTTGTGCCGTATTCGCAGATGAACATGCGCCAAATGGTGGCCGAGGCGCGGGGCGATGTGATCAATCTCGTGGTTCAACAAGGCTCGTTCCGGGAAATCGATACGGACCTCTACCTCCAGATCGAGAACCGCGATTCCAATGGCACGATCCAGGGCCTGTTCGTTTCCGATTCCCGTGACAAGACGACGGATCTTATTTACTACGCCAAGGAAGGCCTAGTCGTCCAAACCGCCGATCAGGGCCTGCTGATCATGAAGGATGGTGAGGTTCATCGACGCGATGTGCAGACCGGCAATGTGTCCATCATTAAGTTCAATACCTATGCTCTTGATCTCGCGGCATTTCTTTCGTCGGACGACAAGGAGGCCACGATTTTTCCGAAGGACCGGCCTCTCGATTACCTCATGAATCCGGATCCGAACGACAAACAATATCAACAGCGTCCGCTTCGCTATACCTCCGAGCTCTACAAGCGCTTGACGGACTGGATGTACCCGATCGTATTTGCGCTGATCTCCCTCGCCGCAGCCGCTGACTCGCGCTCTCATCGCGAAGCGCGCATATCCGCTTCATTTACGGCGATAACGATCAGTCTCATTGTATTTTGGCTGGGATACTCGACCGGGCAGAGCACGGACAAGAACGCTTCGATGCTGCCAATGCTCTTCGCAATTCCAATTCTCGCAGCGCTTTCCGCGATCTATGCGCTTGCAACCAATCGCCAGATCGGCATCCCGACAACGTGGAGTAACTGGTTCAAACGTACTTTTGAAACCAGGCAGGTGGCATTTGCGAGCGCCGGAGCAAGATTGTTCGGTCGCAAGCGCGGAGGACACCGGTAATGATCGGCTGGACGCTCGGGCGCTACTTCTTCCTCCGCTATGTGACGATCACATGCTATTTCCTGATGGGCAGCTTTGCGCTGGCCCTGATCCTCGACTTCACTGAATTATCGGGAAAACTGTCTGCGCTGCCCGATTATTCTGCGATCCGTGCCTTTGGGCTGTCGGTGATGCGCATCCCCTACATCATGCAGCAGGTGTTTCCATTCATCGCGCTGTTTGCAGCGATGGCGACGCTAATTTCGCTCAATCGCAAATATGAACTGGTGGTCGCGCGTTCTGTCGGCGTTTCGGCCTGGCAATTTCTTCTGCCCGCCTGTACGGGCGCGTTTCTTTTCGGCCTGGCGGCTGTGCTGGTCGTCAATCCGCTTGCTGCCTATGGTTTTGAGCGGAGCGAACAGATAACGGCAAACTGGCGCGCCGGAAAAGCCAATGATGTATCGGCAGATCGTGTCCCTTGGTTGCGGCAGAAAACCGAAGAGGGCGAAACGATCATCGGCTCCAAGTCGATCGTCAACCGTGGATTGCGTTTGGTCGACGCCGTTTTCATTCGACTTGACAAGAACCAGGACGTTACCGAGCGACTGGACGCCAAGAGCGCTGATCTGGATGACGGTTTCTGGCAGCTGAATCAGGTGACGAAATTTGTGTTAGGAGAGACGCCGGTTTCCTTGGACACCGTGCGCATTCCAACCCATCTGCGCCCTGAATTCGTTGAAGAAAGCCTCGCGCGGCCCGAGACCATTCCTTTTTTTGAGCTGCGTAACAAAATTGCCGCAGCTCGCTCTTTTGGCTATCCAGCCAACGCTTTTGACATGCATTTCCAGTCTTTATTGGCTTTGCCGGCTCTGCTGATGGCGATGACTTTAATCGCTGCAACCGTTTCGTTGAAATTTGTCCGGTTTGGACAATCGGGGACGATGATTCTGGGTGGCGTCCTCGCAGGCTTCGTGCTTTATGTCGTCACTGTTGTGGTCAAGGCATTCGGGAATGCGGGATTCGTTCCGCCTTTTGTTGCCGCATGGACACCCGTGTTGATTGCAACATTTTTTGGGGTCTCCTTTCTGTTGCACAAGGAGGATGGTTAGAGTGGGATTGAATTTAACGCGCTCGGTGTTGCCGGCGTGGCTTGCACGGCTTGCGTGCAGCACGGCCTTGCTATGCCTTGCGGGCGGGATTTCGCTCCCAGCCTACGCCCAGACGGGTGATGCACTTGTTGGAAATGTAAAAACGGATCCAAACGCACAATTGCTGCTGGAGTCGGATGAGCTTGTCTATGACATCAACGCCAAGACCATTTCAGCGGTCGGTGGCGTGCAGATCGATTATGACGGAAACCGCCTCGTAGCGCGGAAGGTCACCTATGACCAGAACACCGGCCGCCTCAAAGCGGAAGGCAAGGTCGAGATCGTCGAGAAAGACGGCAACCGCATCTATGCGGAAAATCTCGATGTTACCGACGATTTCAAGGAAGGCTTCGTCAATGCATTGCGCGTTGAAGCAGCTGACAATACCCGCTTTGCAGCAGAGAGCGCGGAGCGCATCGGCGGCGAACTGACGACATTCAACAATGGTATCTACACCGCGTGCGAGCCCTGCCGGGCAAAACCCGACCGGGCGCCGCTGTGGCAGGTTCGCGCCCAGAAAATCATCTGGAACGGCAAGAAGAAGACCATTCGCTTTGAGCGTGGCCGCTTCGAAATGTTTGGCATGCCGCTGGCATTCCTGCCGGCGTTCGAAATCGCCGACCCTACAGTCAAGCGCAAGAGCGGTTTCCTCATACCGAGCTATCGCCATGAGACGGAACTCGGCACCGGCATAACAGTGCCCTATTTCTGGGCACTGGCTCCCAACTATGACCTGACGTTGCAGGGGACCTACTATACGCAGCAGGGTTTCCTGGGCGAGGCTGAATGGCGTCACCGGCTGGCCAATGGTCAATATACGATCAAGCTTGCTGGCATCGACCAGCAGGATCCTGGTGCGTTTGAGAGCATTGCCGGCGACGAGGTCGACGAAAATGCTACGACACGGGGAATGATCGGATCGACGGGTGCGTTTAATATTAATCCGCGCTGGACTTTCGGCTGGAATGTCCTTGCTCAGTCGGACAAGGCTTTTGCCTATCGCTACGGCATCGAAAACTATGACAACTATAATATTACCGACGACGTCTATCTCCGCGGTCTGCACGACCGTAACTATTTCGATCTCAGTCTCTACCGGTTCCATGTCCAGGAGGGTTTCGAAGATTCCAATCCGAGTTCCTCGGAACAGAAGCAACCCTGGGTGCTACCTAGCCTCGACTATGCCTATACGCCAACGCAGTCCGTTGCGGGCGGCGAACTCAATTTCAATTTGAATTTGCAGGCACTGCATCGCGACAAATTTGACGGAAATTTCAGCGGTGTCGATCGGACTGGTTACATAGCAGGCATAGAAGGTGACGACGGCCGTATTACCGGGGAAGCCGAATGGAAACGCTCGTTTATCACCCCAAGCGGATTGGTCATCACCCCACTTCTCGCCCTGCGAGGCGATGGTATGTATGTCGATTCCAACACAGACGGTGTCACACGTTCTGATGCTTTCCGTCCGATGGCTACCGCCGGTCTTGAGACGAAATGGCCGATCCTGTTTACAGCAGCTAACTCGACTCACGTGCTCGAGCCGACAGCCCAGCTTTTCGTTCGCAACAACGAACCCTATGCGGGTGAGATGCCGAATGAGGACGCACAGAGTTTCGTATTCGATGCATCGAACCTGTTCGAACGCGACAAGTTCTCCGGATATGATCGTGTCGAAGGTGGCACCCGTGCCAATCTTGGTCTCCGCTACTCTGGCACTTTCAACAATGGCTGGGGCTTGAATGGTATTGCAGGCCAATCGTTCCAGCTAGGTGGGCTCAATTCCTTTGCATCGCCAGATTTTGTCAATGCTGGTGCCGAATCCGGACTGGAATCGGCTCGTTCCGACTATGTTGCAATGATCGGTGCAAACAAGGGCGCGTTCAATATCACCACTGGCGGAAGATTCGATAAGGACGATTTTGAAGTCAAGCGTGCAACAGTGGCAACCACGACCGCTGGTAAATACGGCTCTGTTTATGTGAAATACGCTTTCATCGCCGCACAGGAAACCTATGGTTTCCCCGACGACCGCCAGGAAGTCACTGTCGGCGGACAGGCCAAGTTGACGCCAAATTGGCGGCTCCTCGGCTCTGCAACGTATGATCTTGTGTCGAGTACGCTCGTAAAGCGTACCGCTGCACTTGCCTATGATGACGAGTGTTTCACGTACAGCATGTACTACACTCAGGAGCAACCGGTTACAGTCGAAAACGTCGAGGGCGACAAGACCTCAACGTTTGGCTTCAATATCTCTTTCCGGACCCTGTGGGGAATCGGCAAGCCAGTCGATATCGGCGGGATCTAATCTTATTGTCTAAGCTGGCCGCACTTGCGGCCAGTCATGCTTTTGCCTTAGTAAAGCGACAATAAAGAGGAAATGAACATCAAAAGAAGAAAAACACGGTCCATTTCGCGAAAATGGTCCATGATCGGACAAGTTGAGAAATGATGGTGAGGAAGCATATTCTTGCAGCGGCGATGATCACTGCATTGAGCTCTGTTCTGGCGGTTGGCGTGACATTGCCTGCTGCAGCAAGCGAGATCAAGATTGTCGTCAATGGCGCCGCTATCACCGACTACGATATTTCAAAGCGTGCTGCCTTTCTGAAACTTCAGCATAAAAAGGGCAACCTTACCCAGCAGGCGCGGGATGAATTGACCAACGACGCGCTCAAACGCCAGGAATTGAAACGTCTCAATTTGCTTGTTTCTGACAACGAAGTGAACGACGCCTATACGCGCTTTGCTACCAACAACAAGATGACGCTCAATCAGCTCAACGGCGTATTGGACAAGTCCGGTGTGACACCGCAGCACTTCAAAGAATATATCCGAATGCAGATGAGTTGGGGCCGCGCGCTCGCCACCCGTAACCGCACACAGGGTGGAACCAGGGTGTCCGAGCAGGATGCCGTGCAACGCATGCTCAAGGACGGCGGGAAGAAGCCCGTTTCTACCGAATATCAACTGCAGCAGGTGATATTCGTTGTCCCTGCCAATAATCGCGGCATTCTCGCCAAACGGCGAGGCGAAGCCAACGCCATGCGTGGCCGTTTCAACGGCTGCCAGACAACCCGCGATATCGCCAAGGGCACGCTGGATGTCACAGTGCGCGATCTCGGCAAATTCGTAGAGCAGGAACTGCCGCCAGAATGGTCGAAGCTGGTCATATCCACACCGGTCGGCCATGCGACGACGACCTTGGATACGGATAAGGGCGTCGAATTTCTCGGCGTGTGCGCAACCCGTCAAGTCTCCGACGATCGCGTGGCCCGCCTTGTCTTTTCCCAGGAAGCAACAGCAGCGGCGGGTGACGGCAAACCGGATGCATCAGCTGAGGCTGTCGACAAGAAATATCTCGAGGAACTGCGCAGCAAGGCGAAGATCGTCACTGAATGATGGGATTGCACTGGCATGAAAGCCGCTCTCGCCGTCAGTTCCGGTGATCCTTCGGGCATTGGGCCTGACATCGCGCTCGCTGCGTGGATATTGCGCAGGCACATGCAGCTTCCTGCGTTTTTTCTGCTCGCGGACGCGGAATTAATCGCCTCGCGCGCCGTACAGCTTGGCGTGAATGTTCCACYGGAAATCACAACGCCTGAGGGCGCGGCGGCTATATTCGACGAGGCGCTGCCAATCGTGCCGCTGAAGAACCGGCAATCGGATCAACCCGGCATTCCACTGTCCGAAAATGCGGCAGGAACGATAGAGGCGATTGAAGAGGCCGTGGCATTGACGCTCGCAGGCCGCTCACGCGCAGTTGTCACCTGCCCTATCGCCAAGAAGCCGCTCTATGAGGCTGGTTTCAAATTTCCGGGTCATACGGAGTTTTTGGCACATCTTGCCGGTGAGCACCTGGGATATGCTGTAACGCCGGTAATGATGCTGGCTGGACCCTTGCTACGGGCAGTTCCCGTAACAATTCACATTGCCTTAAACAAGGTTCCTGCTGTTCTCGACACAGTGACGATCCTGACTGTCTGCCGGATCACTGCGCTGGCGCTCAAAAGTCAGTTCGGCATCGCCAACCCACGGCTTGCCATTGCCGGGTTGAACCCGCATGCGGGCGAAGGCGGCAGTATGGGTATGGAAGACGAAGTCATCGTGCGTCCGGCGGTGGAAACGCTGTGTGCTGAAGGTATCGATGCGCGTGGGCCTCTCCCGGCGGATACAATGTTCCATGCCGCTGCACGAGCCACCTATGACGCCGCCATCTGTATGTATCACGACCAGGCACTGATCCCCGCCAAGACGCTGGGTTTCGATGACAGCGTCAATGTTACGCTCGGTTTGCCCTTCKTACGTACCTCGCCGGACCACGGCACAGCCTTTGATATCGCAGGATCCGGCAGGGCCAAGCCTGACAGCCTCATTGCAGCGCTGCGGCTTGCTGATGAACTGGCGGCAAACCGCACACTCGACACATGAGCATAGATAGCCTTCCACCGCTTCGCGAAGTTATCCAACGCCATGAGTTGATGGCAAAGAAGTCTCTCGGCCAGAATTTTCTGCTCGATCTGAACCTCACGGGGAAAGTTGCACGCCAGGCAGGCGATCTCAAGGATCAGACTGTCATCGAGGTGGGACCCGGCCCTGGCGGCCTCACGCGTGCCCTTCTCGCCCAAGGTGCCAATGTTATCGCCATTGAGCGCGATGAACGCTGCTTGGCCGCCTTGCAGGAAATATCCGATCATTACCAAGGCCGGCTTCGCGTCATTGCCGGCGATGCCCTGGATACGGATTTCTCTGCGCTAGCAGACGGCAGCAATGTGAAGATCGTCGCCAATCTCCCCTATAATGTCGGTACACAATTACTGATCAGTTGGCTTCTTAGTGAACCATGGCCACCGTTCTATGCGTCGCTGACGCTGATGTTTCAACGCGAAGTGGCGGAGCGGATCGTCGCGCGCCCGGGTTCGGATGCCTATGGCCGTCTCGGGGTGCTGGCTGGCTGGCGAACCGAGGCGAAAATTACTTTTGACGTCCCGCCGCAAGCATTCACACCGCCACCAAAAGTGACTTCCTCGGTCGTCCATCTGGTGCCCCGTGTTGCCCCGCTCGCCTGCGATGCGGCAGTGCTTGGACGTGTAACCCAGGCTGCCTTCGGCCAGAGGCGCAAGATGCTGCGGCAAAGCATCAAATCGCTAGGCGGCGAGGCTTTGCTTGCCAAGGTCGGGATCGACCCGACGCGCCGGGCGGAAACGCTTTCAATCGAAGAGTTCGTAGCGTTGGCGAATGCGCTCTAGGTCAGAGCCTAGTCCAGCTTTTCATCAAGAAGACTGCTGACGAAATCGAACAGACCTGGGCAGCGGTCACGGCGCAGGCGTTCGGCGGTAACGATCGACTGGACCTGATGATAGGCGCGGTCCAGATCTTCGTTGACTATGACATAGTCGTAAGAGCGCCAACGTTCTATCTCGTTACGGGCATTGTTCAGCCGCATATTGATCACGTCCTCAGCGTCTTCGGCACGCCGATGCAGCCGCTCTTTTAGATCGGCCATGGATGGTGGAAGGATGAAAATGCTGACAACATCGCCTTTCATCTTCTCCTGCAACTGCAGCGCACCCTGCCAGTCGATGTCGAAAAGCATATCCTGACCATCCGCGAGCGCATTTTCCGCGGCCTCCCGCGGGGTGCCATAGAAATTGCCGTGGACTTCCGCCCATTCGATCAACGCGTCGCTGTCGCGCAGCCGCTCGAACTCGCGTGTCTGGATGAAATGATAATGGACGCCATCGATTTCGCTGGCGCGGCGCGGACGTGTCGTCACGCTGATCGAAAGCGCGAGATCTAATTCTTCCTTGTGCGTAAGCAGCATTCGGGCAATCGTCGACTTGCCAGCGCCGGACGGCGATGACAGGACGAGCATAAGACCGCGTCTCTTGATGCTGTTGTGCATGGTCACTCCAGATTCTGTATCTGCTCGCGCAATTGATCCACAACAGCCTTCAGGTCAAGTCCGATCGATGTAATCGAAGCCGCGTTGGCCTTGGAACAGAGCGTATTCGCCTCGCGGTTGAATTCCTGTGTCAGGAAATCAAGCTTGCGGCCTACACCGTTGCCTTCCTTCAGAAGATCACGGGCGGCGGTGACATGCAGCTCCAGCCGGTCGAGCTCTTCCTGGATGTCAGCCTTCGTCGCAAGGAATGCCGCCTCCATATACAGCCGCGATTCGTCCAATGCGGGAGCGGCATCGAGCAGCAGCGAAACTTGTGCAGCCAGACGCGAGCGAATTGCATCAAACGAGCGGCTTGGATCAAGCCTTGCCTGTTCCACCAGCATCTCGATCGCCGCGATTTGTACAGTCAAAATCTCGCCCAGCGCCTTGCCCTCGGCCTGGCGATTGTGCGCCAGTTGAACCAGTGTCTCGTCCAGAACCGCCAGTACTGCTTCTTCTATCTTGTGCTGATCTTCAGGATCGGCGGTCTCCTGTGGCGCCTCCAGGACCCCGCGGAGCGCCATGAGGCCCTCCGGCGTGGATGCTGCCAGACCGTAATCTTCGCGCAGACGTGCAGCGATCGCCGCCAGTTCCTTCAGAAGTGGTTCGTTGATGATCGCCTTGGCAACACCCGCGCTGCGATCGACGGTAACGGCCGCCTGGAAATTACCGCGCTTGAAATGTTGGCTAAAAAGGATACGGGCCTTCTGCTCGATCGTTTCAAGGCCTGCTGGCAGGCGAAACCGCACGTCGAGACCTTTGCCGTTAACCGACTTGATTTCCCACGAGATTTGCACCCCGGCGCTGTTCCGGAGGTGACGGGCAAATCCCGTCATGCTTTGCAATGACATGTCTACCCCCTGGAACGAAAGGCCCTGAACTTCCTCGGGCCTTTCCAGTATCAATTTCCGTTGTCTGCGTCCGGCCATGCATTCTTGTCACCGGTTGCCGCCTTGGCGGCTTCATCGAGACGATTCTTCTCGACCTCGCGCCAGCGTTTCACATTATCATTGTGCTCTTCGAGCGTCTCAGCAAATACATGTCCGCCAGTGCCATCGGCAACGAAGTAAAGGTCCTTGGTCTGTGACGGATGAGCGACGGCTTCCAGCGCGTCACGACCAGGATTTGCAATCGGCCCGGGCGGCAGGCCATTGATCGTATAAGTGTTATAAGGCGTCGGCTTCTCGAGATCTGACTTCAGGATCGGGCGGTCCGACGGCTTGCCCTTGCCACCAAATAGGCCATAAATAATCGTTGGATCGGATTGAAGGCGCATGCGGTTGTTCAACCGGTTAATGAAGACGGCGGCGACGCGTGGACGCTCGTCCGCCTTGCCGGTCTCTTTTTCGACAATGGATGCGAGCGTCACGAACTCTTCAATGGTTTTCAACGGAGTTTTGGGATCGCGGCGTTCCCATATGTCTTCGACCAGCTTTTTCTGATCGGCCTGCATCTTCTTAATGAGTTCCTCGCGTGTTGTACCGCGAGAAAAGCGCATCGTATTGGCAAAAAGCGAGCCTTCACTCGGCATGATTGCCGGCAAATCACCAACAAGCACGTCATCCTCACGCACCCGTTGGAAAATCTGCTCGACGGTAAGTCCTTCGGGAATCGTCAGCGAATGAAGCAGTGATTTTCCGCTGCGCAACAGATCCATGATCTCTCGCATGGACGCATGCGCCTTGATTTCGTACTCGCCAGCCTTCATGTCGCCCTGATGGCCATAGGCCTGAACGCCATATTTAAAGACCCGGGCATCACTGATAATGTTACGCCTTTCCAGCCCGTCGGCAATCTCAACAATCCCGGTACCGCTCTTCACAACGTAGTTGGTTGTAACATCGCTAGGTCCAGGCTCATTGAACGCCAGCTTGCCAAAGTATACAGCGGCCGCGGCAGCAAGAACCACCAGAACGACAAGCGACAGCATGAAATTGGCAAAAACAACGATCTGGCTGCGAGCGCGGCGAGAGCGTCGCTTCGGCGGAGGTGGCGGTGTACCCGGTTCAGGACGCAACGCTTCGGAAGCCGATTGCGGGACAATCGGCTTGCGATCCGGCGCGTTGGCGGCTGAACCGTTTGTCTCTTCAGACTGCTGATCTGAGCTCACGCAAGCACCTCGGGACATGATACCGGCTGACGCCGGTAGAATCGATTGTGAATATGGCAAAAACGCGAGAGCGCTCCGCCAAGGAATCAATCACTGTTGATAACGCCGCATTACGAGCGAAGCATTCGTACCGCCAAACCCGAAGGAATTGGAAAGCGCGATATCGATCTTGCGTTCGCGCGGTTTGTGCGGAACCAGATCGATCTTCGTTTCCTTGGAAGGCTTATCGAGATTGATCGTTGCAGGGGCGATATTATCGCGGATCGCCAACACGCAGAAAATAGCCTCCGTCGAGCCAGCGGCACCAAGAAGGTGGCCGATGGAGGATTTGGTGGATGACATCGATATTTTCGAAGCGGCGTCGCCAACAACGCGTTCGACCGCTCCGAGTTCAATCGTATCGGCCATCGTCGAAGTGCCGTGCGAGTTGATGTAATCCAAATCGTCCGGGGTTATGCCTGCGCGCTTCAAAGCCATTTCCATAGAGCGCTGCGCGCCCTCACCACTCTCCGATGGTGCGGTGATGTGGTAAGCATCGCCGGACAAGCCATAGCCGATGATCTCGGCATAGATCTTGGCACCGCGAGCAAGGGCATGTTCCAGCTCTTCAAGGACGACAACGCCCGCGCCTTCACCCATCACGAAACCATCGCGGTCTTCATCATAGGGTCTTGAGGCAGTTGTCGGATCGTCGTTTCTGGCAGTGGACAACGCCTTGCATGCAGCAAAGCCGGCTAGCGAAATTCGGCTGACTGGCGACTCGGTGCCACCAGCCACCATCACGTCGGCGTCTCCGAATGCGATCAAACGCGAGGCGTCGCCGATAGCGTGTGCGCCGGTGGAACAAGCGGTAACGACCGCATGATTCGGACCCCGCAGCTTATGTTTGATCGATACCTGGCCGGAAGCCAGGTTTATCAAACGGCCGGGGATGAAGAACGGCGATATGCGCCGGGGGCCCTTGTCGCGAAGTGTATAGCCTGCTTCTACAATGCCTTCGAGGCCACCAATGCCGGACCCGATCAAAACACCCGTACGGATCTGATCTTCATCACTTTCCGGCGCCCACTTGGCATCCGCAAGCGCTTGGTCGGCCGCCGCAACAGCGTAAATAATGAAAGGATCGACCTTGCGCTGCTCTTTGGGTTCCATCCAATCGTCAGGATTAAATGTACCATCAGAGCCATCGCCTACCGGAATACGGCAGGCAATCTTGCAAGGAAGATCTTCAACTTCAAATTCCGTCACACGCCGGGCGCCGCTCTGGCCGGCAAGGAGCCGTGACCAGGTTAGTTCAACCCCGGATGCGAGAGGAGAAACCAGCCCAAGGCCGGTTATGACAACACGCCTCATGGCAGATCCTTAACTATCAAATGCAACATGATTGTTTCCGGCCCAACGCATGAACGAGCAAGGCTAAACACCTTATATCACGATCGCTGCGGGGCCGAACAAAAATCAGGCAGACGCTTTGTCGATGAACTTGACGGCATCGCCGACTGTCAGAATTGTCTCGGCAGCATCGTCGGGGATTTCGACGCCAAACTCTTCTTCAAAAGCCATCACGAGCTCGACAGTATCAAGGCTGTCGGCGCCCAGATCGTCGATGAAGCTCGCACCATCGGTGACTTTCTCGGCATCAACGCCCAGATGTTCAATAACGATTTTCTTGACGCGTTCTGCAGTATCACTCATGTGGAAACCTCAACCTGTTTGTTTTTCCCTATGCCTTGGTTAGCGGCACGGATGACTCTAATCAAGCAATAAGATGGTTGTTCCGCCCTGTTTAACAGCTAAAACACCCGTCCTTGCGGCTCTTTCCTTGCGGAACTGAAAGGACATCAAATCGATTTGACTGCCCAGACTGGTGCGCGACTTATCACGCTTTATTCACGGTCTCAATCTCATAAATGTGATTGAGACCGATACCGGTGGATACGATCGATGCAAACCCGATCAGATCATCGCCATACCGCCGTTGACGTGAATGGTCTGCCCGGTGACATAAGATGCTTCGGTGCTGGCAAGATAGACAACCGACGAAGCAACTTCGGCGCCCGTACCCATGCGACGCATCGGGATAGCTGACATGATGCTTTCCTTCTGCTTGTCGTTGAGCTTGTCGGTCATTGCCGATTCGATGAAACCCGGTGCAACGCAGTTGACCGTGACGTTACGGCTGGCGATTTCCTGCGCCAACGATTTGGAGAAGCCGATGAGTCCTGCTTTGGAAGCGACATAATTGGTTTGACCCGGATTTCCTGTCACGCCCACTACCGAAGTTATGTTGATGACGCGGCCATAGCGGCGGCGCATCATTGGATGCGTGAGTTCGCGAGTCAGGCGGAAAACCGCAGTCAGGTTGACTTCAAGCACATTGTCCCAGTCCGCATCGCTCATGCGCACGAACAGACCGTCTTTGGTGATGCCCGCATTGTTGACGAGTATCTCAACGCCTCCAAGATCAGCTTCGGCCTTTTCACCAAGCGCCTTGACCTCATCTCGATTGGAAAGGTTAGCCGGGAAGATCATGACGCGATCGCTAAAATCAGACGCCAAAGCTTCTAGCTTTTCCACACGGGTGCCATGAAGACCCACGATTGCGCCCTGTGCATGAAGCGCGCGAGCGATTGCCTCGCCAATACCACCCGTCGCACCCGTGATAAGAGCCTTGCGGCCTGTGAGATCAAACATTGCGCGTTCCTTTTTAAACGTTGAGGGCAGCAACAGCCGCATCGATGTCTTCTGGCGTGCCGACAGCAATACCGGAGATGTCCTTATTAATACGGCGGGCAAGACCAGTCAGCACTCTACCCGCACCGATTTCGTAGAGCGTTGTGACCCCATTATTGCCAAACCATTCCACCGTCTCGCGCCAGCGTACTTGTCCCGTCACTTGCTCAACCAGCAATGCGGCGATTTCGGTTGCAGACTTGACTGGCGCAGCGCGGACATTGGCAATAAGCGGCACGACCGGATCGTTTTTGGAAACATTGGCCAATGCGACGCGCATGGCCTCAGCGGCCGGCTCCATCAAAGCAGAGTGGAAAGGAGCGGAAACCGGCAGCATGATCGCACGCTTGGCGCCTTTTGCGGATGCCAGCGCCGCCGCCGCCTCGACAGGACCTTTCGCGCCAGAGATCACCAGCTGACCGCCGCCATTGTCGTTGGCAATCTGGACGGGTCCCTGCTTTGAGGCTTCGGCGCAAATCGCCTCAACATCTTCGTGTTCAAGGCCGATGATGGCGGCCATGGCGCCCTCGCCCGCAGGAACCGCCTTCTGCATGGCATTCCCGCGAATGCGCAAGAGGCGCGCCGTATCGGATAGCGAGAATGTGCCGGCTGCACAAAGCGCAGAATATTCGCCGAGAGAATGACCGGCGACATAGGCAACCTTATCCTTCAAGGATACGCCCTTGGACTCCAGCACGCGAAATACGGCGACGGATACGGCCATCAGTGCGGGCTGGGCGTTGGCAGTCAGCGTCAATGTTTCTTCGGGACCTTCCCAGATGATCGAAGACAGCTTCTCACCCAAAGCTTCGTCAACCTCGTCGAAAACAGCACGCGCCTCGGGGAAGTTCTCGGCCAAAGCCTTGCCCATGCCGACAACCTGGCTTCCTTGACCCGGAAAGGTGAATGCAATGGACATAAGCTGCGCCTCCAAAGGTTGCTTATAGCGTGAATCTGTCGCGCGATGTGCCTACAGGCAAGCACGAAGTCAAGCTTTGATGCCAGAGTTATAAACTGTAAGAATGGTTTGAATAAAGTTAGCAGTGCTGCTTTGCGTGGTTCGACGGGCTCACGTTTTCTTGGTTTTACAAAAGTCAAATGCTCATGTTCGGATAAAATTCCCGGCCGGGTTGCTTATTTGGGCATTTGCCCGTATAGAGCGCCCGTTCATTGCTCGGCGTCAGCTGGGGGCTGAACGGAGGGCCGGATTTCGATCCGTCGAAGCATAAGAGCTTCAGCCTCCCGTGTCTCCGCTCTCGATCGTCTCCATCAGCGTCCTTTCTTCGCCGGTCTCCGGCAGAGAGATTCGCAGAGGTTTACCGTTGATACCGGGCAATATTAACGAAGAAAGGCAAAGACAAATGGCTCTTTATGAACATGTGTTCCTTGCTCGACAGGATATATCGCAGCAGCAGGTCGATGCGCTTGTAGAACAGTACAAGGGTATCATCGAGACCAATGGCGGCTCAGTCGGGCGTATTGAAAGCTGGGGACTTCGTGCCCTCACCTATCGCATAAACAAGAACCGCAAGGCGTATTATTCGCTGCTCAACATCACTGCTCCTGCAGCAGCTGTTGCCGAGCTCGAGCGTCAGCAGCGCATCAACGAAGACGTCCTGCGTTTCATGACGATCCGCGTTGACGAACACGAGGAAGGCCAGTCGGCCATGCTCGCTCGCCGTGACGATCGCCGCGACCGCGACGACAACAAGTTCGGTGGCCGCGACGACGACCGTCCGCGCCGTCCACGCCGTCCGCGTGACGAAGCCGGTGAAGGAGCAGAATAATGGTTGATATCAATCAGATCCCGACCCGCCGTCCGTTCCATCGCCGCCGCAAGACCTGCCCGTTCTCGGGTGCCAATGCGCCGAAGATCGACTACAAGGACGTGAAGCTCCTGTCGCGCTACATTTCCGAGCGTGGCAAGATCGTTCCTTCCCGTATCACAGCTGTCAGCCAGAAGAAGCAGCGCGAACTCGCCCAGGCGATCAAGCGTGCCCGTTTCCTCGGCCTGCTGCCATACGTTGTAAAGTAATAGAATTGAGGCGGTGGGTTTCGACCCGCCGCCTCATTCCACCATCCGTGATGGGCGCGGGCCTGGTGGACCAAAGCAATTCCAGGAAAAGTGGGAACCGGTTTTCCGTCAGGGATTGCGTCAAAACAAATTGAAACCCGAGTTGAGGTAGTGGTCTAAGGACCGCCTCTAACTGCTGAAACAAGCAGGACAGCGAGCGAAATGAAACTGACTGCAAAAGATATCGGCGTGGGTGTGTTGGCGGGCTTTGCCGCTGCACTGCTTTCGGTTGGCGTTATCACGCAATCGACCCTCGCCATGGCGCTGTTGCTGTTTTCGCCGCTGCCTATTTTTGTTGCCGCCCTCGGCTGGGGTACGGCCGCCGGCTTGATAGCCGCCCTTTCCATGGCTGTTGCCGTATCCGTGCTTGCCGCGCCAATGGCGGCGCTTATCGTTGTCCTGATCACTGCGCTCCCTGCCGCTGCTGCCTCTTATTTTACCGGCCTGGCGCGCCCTGCCGATGAGATCGGTGGACCGAAGGACGTCATGGTCTGGTATCCGCTCGCCGATACTCTGCTGCGCCTGGCGCTGATTGTAGCAGCCAGTTTCATTGCAATCGGAATGCTCGTCGGATTTGGCGATGAACTTGCAGGCGAACTGGCGAAATCACTGGGGCAGCAGCTTGCCGCGAGCAACCCTGAACTTGCCGCAAATGCCGATGTTGCGCAGAGCATGGCACTGTTTGTCGTGCGTGTACTGCCGGCCCTTCAGCCTGCCGTATGGGTGACGATAATCGTCGCCAATCTCTATCTGGCACTGCGGTTGACGGCCGCTTCCGGCAAACTACGCCGACCGCATGATGACTGGCCGCGGGCGCTGCGTATGCCTCGCTCCGCACTTATCATCTTCGCCATCGTTTGCGCTGCTTGTTTTTTGCCGGGCGGTATCGGCTACGCCGCAACGGCAATAGCCGGCGCACTCGGTGCCGGTTTCACTATGGCCGGTTTCGCCATACTGCATGCAAGAACGCGCGGCGCACCATGGCGTCCAGTGGCACTATGGTTCGCTTACCTCGCGGTTCTGCTTTTCGCCTTTGTGCTTTTCCTCTTCCTTCTTGCCGRTTTGTTCGACACGTCGCGCAACGCCCCGGTTTCGAAGGCTGCGAATACAACACCACCTAACAACGACAACTAACATTAGAACAGACAAGGATAATTCAAATGGAAGTCATTCTTCTCGAACGTATCAGCCGCCTCGGCCAGATGGGCGAAACAGTCAAGGTAAAGGACGGCTTTGCCCGTAATTTCCTGTTGCCACAGGGCAAGGCTCTTCGTGCCAACGAACCCAACAAGAAGAAGTTCGAAGGTCAGCGCGCGCAGCTCGAAGCACGCAACCTCGAACGCAAGACGGAAGCACAGGCGATCGCCGAAAAGCTCGACGGCAAGTCGTTCATCGCCGTTCGTTCGGCTGGCGAAACCGGTCAGCTTTACGGTTCAGTTTCGACACGCGATATCGCTGATCTGATCACCGCTGAAGGCTTCTCGATCAACCGTAACCAGGTTGAACTGAACACTCCGATCAAGACCATTGGCCTGCACAAGATCGTGCTGACACTACATCCGGAAGTCGAAGCAACGGTCACGATCAACATTGCCCGTACTGCAGATGAAGCCGAGCGTCAGGTAAAGGGCGAAGATCTTACCTCCGCTGAGGCGATCTACGGTATCGAGGAAGTTCCGCTTGCGGACGAATTCTTCGATGAGGACGAAGAAGGCGAAGAAAACGCCTGATCTTTTTTCGAGAGATCATTCTTTCGAATGATCTCATCAACATTTTGAAAGTACTCGGCAGCAGTGCCGGGTATTTTTTTGCTTTTCAGGAACAAAAAAAAGATTAGATTTGTTTGTCCTACCACGCCCGACCACGGCTCACCTCCCGAGCCTGTTAATGGCCGAGCTCTATCGTCAATGATGGAGATTGTTCATGAATGCCATACTAAAAGCCGCGCTCTCGCGGATGATCTACACTGGCACTTTGGTTATCACAGACTCTTCCGGTAAATCTCAAACCTTCGGTGATGGAACCGGAGAGCAATTCGCCTTTCGCATCAATAGCGCTGCGGCCGAACGAAAGATCGCATTCGACCCATCGCTGCACTTCCCGGAAGCCTATATGAATGGCGATATCGATGTTCTCGAAGGCGATATTTATGACGTCCTGAAGATTATCTTCGAAAATACCGGGGCGACTGTCGCCAAGGAACCCTGGATGCTGGCGATAGAAGGCATTCGCCGGGCTACCCGTCGGCTGCATCAGATGAACACGCTGACGCGCGCTTCCAGCAACGTTCAGCGCCACTACGATCTGTCTGAAGATCTCTACAGGTTGTTCCTTGATACGGACATGCAGTATTCCTGTGCCTACTTTGAACGCCCCGATGCCACGCTGGAAGAGGCACAACTGGCGAAGAAGCGTCACATCGCAGCCAAGCTTTTGGTTCGAAAGGATCACAAAATCCTTGATATCGGCTGTGGCTGGGGCGGTCTCGGAATCTACCTCGCCAAGCACCTCGAAGCCAATGTGACCGGTGTAACGCTGTCGCAAGAGCAATTCAGTATCGCCAACAAGCGCGCATTTGAAGAAGGCCTGACGGCGCAGGCGCAATTCAGCTTGCAGGACTACCGGACTATCGAAGAGAGCTTTGACCGGATCGTGTCGGTCGGTATGTTCGAACATGTCGGTATCGGGCACTTCCCGGAATATTTCCAGCACACCGCGCGGCTTTTGAAGAAGGACGGCGTATTCCTTCTGCACTCTATCGGGCGCTCGGATGGCCCCTCCTATACAAACGCCTTCATCCAGAAATACATATTCCCGGGCGGTTATATTCCGGCACTCTCGGAAGTGCTGCCTCACATCGAAAGGGCTGGTCTCGTTGTCACCGATATCGAGATTCTCCGGCTGCACTATGCGGACACTTTGCGTATCTGGCGCGAACGATTCATGGCGAATCGCGAGAAAGCCAAGGCGATCTACGATGAACGGTTCTGCCGCATGTGGGAGTTCTATCTTGCAGCTTCGGAAGCGGCTTTCCGCTGGCAGAATCTGGTGGTGTTCCAGATCCAGCTCGCACACCGGCAGGAAGCCGTGCCAATAACCCGGAACTATATAGAGAAGGAAGAAAAGCGGCTCAAGCGGCTCGAATGCGAACGCAGCTCAGCCAACAGCCAGGTGGAAACCAAGGAATCAGTCGCTGGGCGGTAACGCTCCAATAGTTCGATGGTGTCGAGCTTCCCGATCGGTTCGAGCAAAGCACCTTCTCTCCGTCATCCTCGGGCTTGACCCGAGGACCCACGGCCGAGACGCATTGAACCCACCGACTGCACCACGCATTCCAGCCCAGCGCTATTCTCAATCCCGAATTTCGAATCATCTAACTGGATGCCGTCGAGTTCGTTGCTCGAGCTGACACTCCTTTGCCGTGGGTCCTCGGGTCAAGCCCGAGGATGACGGAGGGGTCG
>NZ_JBFUMG010000027.1:0-22072 GCF_054049495.1 Phyllobacterium sp. P5_D12
GCGCAGATGGCTGGACCTGCACTGAAGGCCCGATGTCGCGAATCCCGGAAGGGGAGGAAGCGAACTACCGCGCCTGCATGCTTGGCCTGCGTGACTACGTCAACAAGAACGGATTCAAGGACGTTGTGCTTGGTCTATCTGGCGGCATCGACTCTGCAATCTGCGCCGCGCTCGCGGTGGACGCATTGGGAGAGGAACGCCTGCGCGCAGTCATGATGCCTTACACCTATACGTCGAAGGACTCGCTGAAGGACGCCGAGGACTGCGCCAAGATGCTTGGCTGCCGCTATGATATCGTCCCGATCTTTGAGCCGGTCGAGGGCTTCCTCAGGGCGCTAGCGCCCACCTTTGAGGGCACCAAGGAGGGCATAACGGAGGAGAACCTGCAGAGCCGTGCCCGCGGTACCATCCTTATGGCGAT
The DNA here is from genome assembly GCF_054049495.1 of Phyllobacterium sp. P5_D12. Lineage (NCBI taxonomy): Bacteria > Pseudomonadati > Pseudomonadota > Alphaproteobacteria > Hyphomicrobiales > Phyllobacteriaceae > Phyllobacterium > Phyllobacterium sp. P5_D12. Next base: position 422 of record NZ_JBFUMG010000027.1, read on the forward strand.
TTCCAACAAGTTCGGTTCCATGGTCGTCACCACGGGCAACAAGTCGGAAATGTCGGTCGGCTATGCCACGCTCTATGGCGATATGAATGGTGGCTACAATCCGATCAAGGACCTCTACAAGATGCAGGTCTATGCCATGTCGGAGTGGCGCAACAAAAACGTCCCTGCGGGCGGCCTAGGTCCGTCTGGCGAAGTTATTCCGGTGAATATCATCAGCAAGGCGCCCTCGGCAGAGCTGCGGGAAAACCAGACCGACCAGGATTCGCTGCCGCCTTATCCGGTTCTCGATGATATCCTCGAATGCCTCGTTGAACACGAGATGGGTGTCGATGAAATCGTCGAACGCGGTCATGACCGTGCGACGGTCGAGCGTATCGAACACCTGCTCTATATCGCCGAATACAAGCGCCGCCAATCGGCGCCCGGTGTGAAGGTGACGAAGAAGAATTTCGGCCGTGATCGGCGCTATCCCATCACCAACCGGTTTCGGGATCGATCGCAGTAAACTGTTGCAATCTCGCCGCACCTGATTCTCGAAAACGGACCGCTGGAAAAAGACACTTGGCGGCGCAAAACGATTCAACTATAAGCCGACCTCCGGCAATAACGACCGGGAGGTTCTCGAATGGCACCCATGTTTATGTCCCCGCGGGGCGGCGCTCGTTCCTGACACGTGATGACGAAAGGCCTGTTTGCCTTTCGATTGACTTCACCGGTCAAGGTAACTCATCGCCGATAATGGCCTTTCCTGTATTCAGGCGAGTTGCCAGATCATTCATGCCGTACTGATTCTGTCTTCTTTTTCACGGCATTCTCGTTTGCATTTTTCTATTGAGGCTGGTGCGTATTCGCATCGGACAATCGTCATGGCTTTATTTCGTAAAGACCTGCGCGGCGGCGCGTTCCGCAGCGTTCTTGGATTCACCTGGCTACACTGGCAGCGACAGCCGGTGCGTATCGCCGTCATTGCCGGTGCAGTGTTGCTGTCGACACTGGCCGACGTGTTGACGCCGCTCTATTCTGGCCGGTTGGTCGATGCTGTGGTCAACGGTCACGCCACCGAAGCGGTCGTGTGGGATGCAGCAATCGCTGCGTTCTCGACACTGCTTGCCCTGTCACTCGGTGCAATCATCTTGCGGCACATCACCTTCATGCAGATCGTTGATCTGACATTGAACATGATGACGGAAATCGCCTCCGGTGCGTTCTATCRCATCCAGCGCTTCTCGACCGAATGGCATGCCAACAGCTTTGCCGGTTCAACGGTTCGTAAGGTGACGCGTGGCATGTGGGCGCTGGACTTGTTGAACGATACGCTGCTGCTGGCGCTGTTTCCGTCAGTGATCATGTTGATTGGTTCGACAGCGCTGATGGCGTGGTACTGGCCATTGATGGGTGTGATCATCGGCATCGGATCGTTCGTGTTCGTCGCGGTCACCGCATCGCTGTCGCTCGGTTACGTTGCGCCCATGGCAAGCCTCGCCAATCGCTGGGATACCAAGCTCGGCGGTTCGCTCGCCGACGCCGTCAGTTGCAATATGGTGGTCAAGGGTTTCGGTGCGGAAAGCCGTGAAGATGCACGTCTGGCGAAGGTCCTGACCAAATGGCAGGACCGGACAGCGCGCACCTGGATTCGTGGTACCTGGAACGGCACGTCTCAAGGAACGATGCTGCTTGCGCTGCGGGCCGCGGTTATCGGTTTCGCACTGATCCTGTGGTCGAAAGGGCAGGCGAGTGCGGGTGATATCACCTTCGTGCTTACCTCGTTCTTTATCCTGCAGGGCTATTTGCGGGAAGTTGGTATGCACATCCGCAATATGCAGCGTTCTGTCAACGACATGGAGGAGCTTGTTGATATCCAGAGTCAACCGCTTGGGATTGAAGATCGGCCCGGCGCGAAGCCGATCCGGATCAGCAATGGCAAGATCGAGTTCGACAATGTGACGTTCCACTATGGCGCACATCGCCTGCCGCTTTATGACCGGTTTTCGGTGACGATCCGCGCAGGCGAACGTGTCGGTCTGGTTGGTCATTCGGGTTCGGGCAAGACGACGTTCGTCAAGCTGATCCAGCGATTGCATGATGTGAAATCGGGCCGGATCCTGATCGATGGTCAGGATATTGCCGGGGTCACGCAGGCTTCGCTCCGCCAGCAGATCGCCATCGTGCAACAGGAGCCAATCCTGTTTCACCGTTCGCTGGCGGAGAATATCGCCTATGCCCGGCCCGGTGCCACGCAAGGTGAGATCGAAGAGGCGGCAAGGCAGGCCAGCGCGCATGACTTCATCTCGGCGTTGCCGAAGGAGTACAGCACGCTGGTGGGCGAGCGCGGTGTCAAGCTTTCCGGCGGCGAGCGCCAGAGAGTGGCCATTGCCCGGGCTTTCCTTGCGGATGCTCCGGTTCTCATTCTGGACGAGGCGACTTCCAGCCTCGATTCGGAATCCGAAGTGCTGATCCAGCAGGCGATGGAGCGGCTGATGCTGGGACGGACGACATTGGTGATCGCACACCGTCTGTCGACTGTGCGTTCGCTCGACCGGCTCCTGGTTTTTGAGCACGGCCGTATTGCCGAAGAGGGTAACCACGAGGCGTTGATCGGGCTCAATGGCGGTATCTACCGCGGCCTGTTCGAGTTACAGACACTCRAACTTACCAAGGGGCTTGTCCTCAATGATGACTAAGATATGGGCCGCGTGCGAGCGTGGCCCATATTGCCATTGCTGACTCTATCCGATATGCCGCAAGCATGACCATTATCGTCCGTTTTGCACCGTCTCCGACCGGCTATATCCACATTGGCAATACACGTATTGCCTTGTTCAACTGGCTTTTCGCCCTCAAGAACAATGGCCAATTCATCCTGCGCTTCGACGACACGGATACCGTTCGTTCCAAGACGGAATACGCTGAAGCGACGATCGCGGACCTCGACTGGCTGGGCATCAAACCGGTGCGCATCGAATACCAGTCGAAGCATATCCCTATCTATGATGCTGCGGCCGAAAAGCTCAAGGCTGCGGGCGTGCTTTATCCCTGCTACGAGACTGCCGAGGAACTTGAACGCAAGCGCAAGCTGCGCCTGGCGCGGCGCCTCCCTCCAATCTATGGGCGCGATGCCTTGAAGCTGACGCTAGCCGACAGGGAGAAGCTTGAGGCGGAAGGGCGCCGGCCGCATTGGCGCTTCCTGCTGCCAAACTTCAAAGACGATCCGTTTTCAGTAACGAGGACCGAAGTTCACTGGAACGACATTGTGCGCGACAGGGAAACGGTTGATCTAGCCTCGCTTTCTGATCCGGTTCTAATACGGGAAGATGGCACCTATCTCTATACGTTCACTTCGGTCGTTGACGACATCGACATGAACATCTCCCATATCATCCGTGGCAACGACCACATTACCAATAGTGGCGTACAGATCGCGATCATCGAGGCTCTTGGCGCGAAGGTCCCCGAACTTGGTCACATCAACCTCCTGACGACAGCGTCGGGAGAGGGTATCTCCAAGCGTACCGGCGCGCTTTCGATCGGCAGTTTGCAGCGTGACGGCTATGAACCGATGGCTGTGGCCAGTCTTGCCGTGTTGATTGGAACGTCGGAGAATGTGACTGCCGTACCTGACATGGCGACGTTGGCCGATATTTTCGATCCGGCGGCAACCTCCAAATCGGCTTCGAAGTTCGACCCGGCTGAACTGGATGCGCTCAACCGTGCCCTGATCCACGCAATGCCCTACGCACAAGCATACGACCGCCTTGCAGCGCTTGGCATCGAGGGCGACCGCGCGGAAGAATTCTGGCTCGCAGTTCGGGGCAATCTTTCGCGCATTTCGGATGCGGCCAGTTGGTGGGAGATCATCAAGGCAGGTCCTGCGACGGACGAACAGCTTGCCGAAGAGGACCGCGATTTCGTCCGTGCCGCTTTCGATCTTTTACCGCCTGAACCCTGGAACCGCGAGACCTGGAAGCTGTGGACCGATGCGGTGAAAGTTCAGAGCGGCCGCAAGGGCAAGCCACTATTCATGCCGCTACGCATCGCGCTTACTGGGCTGTCTTCTGGTCCGGAGCTCGCAGATTTATTGCCCCTTCTTGGTCGGGAAGGAACGTTGGCCCGACGACCCTGACCTTGCGGTTCGGATCGATCGGCTTGTCGCCGGTAAGCGGCTGCGGCAGCGGTGCTTCCGTCTTGGTCGTTGCGGGTTCACCCAGCTGAATAATGGACGACGAATTTTCGGTCGATTGAGCTGCCGGCACTGTCGGCTCGACTGTGCTTTCAACAGGCTTCGCAGGTTCGACAACTTTGGCTGGCTCACCGGGCTTTCCTGTGACGGATGTCGCCGCCGCCGGATTGCCCAAGGTGGTGAAATTTCCGGCCGATCTCTGGCAACCGCATTGCGGCGTTCCATTGGCTCCTACCTTCCTGAATTTGAAGGCATTCGGCATATCCTTATAATCTTCGCCGCTTAACGAAGTCATCCTTTCAGGATTTGGATTGTCTGTGGGCTGATAGTAGAGCTTTGCGCCGGGACACTGGGACTGGCACTGCGCCTGATCGCGTGAGAAATTCTCCGCGCCGGTTTCATAGGAGAGCGGGAAGTAATAGCCGTCACATGCGCGCACGCAAAGTGTCTGGTACCGGCCGCCATAGACCGGAGCTGTATTCATTTCCGGCTCGACAGGTTCCGGCTCTTTCCCCAGAACCTCGTAAGACTGCGAACCAGCCGTGTCCGGCTCCGGTTCATCATAGACGCGGTCGTCCACGGCAGAACAATTATTGGCATCGAGTGCAGCCTCGACGCGGTCACGCCGCAAACTGAGTTCGAAATTATCGACATCGGCGTTGCGGTTGAGCTCGTCCAACCGGTGCAGCATGCGCGCGCAAATATCTGAATTTGCGTAAGAAAGTTGCGTCGCCGCCAGGACGGCGGTCGCTGCTATGAAGGCGATCTGGAATGTCCGGTACATGCGGCTGCCCAAGATTGTCATGCGCATTCGAGGCGAGTGAATGCGCACGAACCAGCCACGGCCATGCGGCAGCAATAAGACACCCGCCTGTTAATCAACGCGTTGTGATGCTTCCACCACCGCCAGTGCTGTCATGTTGACGATACCGCGCGATGTGACCGACGGCGTCAGGATATGTGCGGGCTTGGCGGCACCGAGCAGGATCGGGCCGACATGCAAGGCATCGGTGACGGATTTGACGACGTTGAGGGTGATATTCGCCGCGTCGAGATTAGGGAAAACCAGCAGATTGGCTTCGTCGCTCAGCCGCGAGTGCGGAAGTACACGCTCGCGCAGGATCGCCGAAAGCGCGGAATCTCCATGCATTTCGCCATCCTGTTCCAGATCAGGCGCCTTGACGCGCAGAATTTCTGATGCGCTCCGCATCTTTGCTGCACTTTCGGAATCGCGTGAGCCGAAATTGGAATGCGAGAGCAAGGCTGCCTTGGGCTCGATGCCGAAGCGGCGGATTTCGTTGGCGGCAAGAACCGTTTTTTCGGCGATTTCCTCGGCGGTCGGATCAATGCTGACATAGGTGTCGGTCAGGAACAGCACGCCGCGTTGCGAAATCAACAGGCTCAGCGCCGAGAAATTGCGTATGCCCTCCAGTTTTCCAATAATCTGGTCGACATTGCGCAAGTGCCGCTCGAAACGGCCTTCAAGACCGCAGATCATTGCGTCGGCTTCCCCGCGGACGATGGCAAGCGCTGCGATCACGGTGCCACTAGCACGGACCATGGTGCGAGCGACTTCCGGCGTTGTGCCCCGCCGTCCTGTGAGATTGAGCAGCAGATCGACGTAATCGCGATAACGCGGGTCATCCTCAGGATTGATGACATCGAAATCGGTGCCGATCTTGATCTTCAGCCCATAGCGCTGCAGGCGCGTCTCTATGACCTGCGGACGTCCAATCAGGGTCGGGATGGCAATGCCTTCTTCCAGCACAACCTGGGCTGCGCGCAATACCCGTTCATCCTCGCCATCCGCATAGATAACGCGCTTCTTCTCCGCCGTTTTTGCCGCGGTGAAGATTGGTTTCATGATCAGGCCGGAGCGGAAGACGAAGCGGTTCAACCGGTCGAGATAGGCATCGAAATCCTCGATCGGACGTTCTGCAACGCCGGTGTCCATCGCGGCTTTGGCGACCGCAGGTGCAATCCTTAGAATGAGGCGCTGATCGAATGGCGAGGGGATGAGGTATTGCGGCCCGAAGGTCGGTGTCTCGCCGGAATAGGCGCGGGCTGCTACGTCCGATGGTTCTTCGCGAGCAAGCGCGGCAATTGCCTGCACTGCCGCCATCTTCATTTCCTCGTTGATCGCCCGCGCACCGCAATCGAGCGCGCCGCGGAAGATGAAGGGGAAGCAGAGGACGTTGTTGACCTGGTTGGGAAAGTCCGAACGGCCAGTGCAAATCATCGCATCGGCGCGTGCCGCACGCGCCTCATCGGGCATGATCTCCGGGTTTGGATTGGCCAAGGCCATGATCAACGGGTTCGGTGCCATCTGCTTCAACAGTTCGGGCTTCAGCACACCAGCGGCCGAAAGGCCGAGAAAGACATCAGCTCCGCCAATGACATCTGCCAGGACCCGCGCATCGGTTTTCTGCACATAGACCGACTTCCAGCGGTCCATCAGCGTATTGCGGCCCTCATAGACGACACCATCAATATCGCAGACCCAGATGTTCTTGCGGTCAACGCCGAGCTTCACCAGGAGGTTCAGGCAAGCGATTGCCGCTGCGCCGGCCCCGGAAGCGACGAGCTTGATCTTGGAGAGCTCTTTTCCGGCAAGTTCCATGCCGTTGAGAATAGCCGCCGCCACGATGATGGCAGTTCCGTGCTGGTCGTCATGGAACACCGGGATGTTCATTTTGGCGCGAAGTTGTTCCTCGACTTCAAAACATTCCGGCGACTTGATGTCTTCGAGATTGATGCCGCCGAATGTTGGCTCCAACGCCGCTACCACATCGACGATCTTGCTGATTTCCTGTGCATCGATTTCGATATCGAACACATCGATATTGGCGAATTTCTTGAAGAGGACAGCCTTGCCTTCCATGACGGGCTTGGACGCGAGCGGGCCGATATTGCCGAGGCCGAGGACAGCGGTGCCGTTGGAGATGACTGCGACGAGATTGGCGCGGCTGGTATAGTCGGCTGCCGTTGCAGGATTCTCGTGAATCGCGAGGCACGGCGCGGCGACACCAGGAGAATAGGCAAGGGCAAGATCCCGCTGATTTCCAAGCGGCTTCGTCGCCTGGATTTCCAGCTTACCCGGCTGAGGAAAGCGATGATAGAACAGTGCGCTTTCTTCAAGATCAGAGTTGCTGGGCGTTTGGTCGTTGGCCATTGACGATGTCCTCCGGGATTTGGCTCGCGCGTTTATACACTGGCGATTCAAATTTTCCAGCACGCTAAAATCTCATCCAGAGGCATAACGGAACTCGATTTTGTTACAAGTGCCTATCTTGCCGATATCTGCACTTTTCCGTGCCGTCATAAGACTGTTGCATGAATCAGGTTTGTGTCAGCGCAAATGGACGCGCCTTTGCGTCAGCTGAATGGAGATCAGCATCATGGTCGAGATCGAGGCCCGTAAATTCCGTACGCTTTTCCTGTCCGATGTGCATCTCGGCTCGAAAGGTGCGAAGGCCAGTTTTCTGCTGGATTTTCTGAAATACCACGACGCCGATACGATCTTTCTGGTTGGTGATATCGTCGACGGATGGCGCCTGCGCCGCAATTGGCATTGGCCGCAAGAGCACAATGACATCGTGCAGAAGCTCCTGCGCAAAAGCCGCAAGGGCGCGCGTATCTTCTACATTGCTGGCAACCATGACGAGTTCTTGCGTGATTTCCAGGGGACGCACTTCGGCGGAATTGAGGTCATGGACCGGATCATGCATGAGACTGCGGACGGCCGGAAATTCCTCGTTATCCACGGCGACCAGTTCGACGTTGTTGTGCGCAATGCCCGCCACATCGCTTATCTCGGCGATTGGGCCTATGACGCTGCGCTCGCAATCAACACACTTATGAACAAGGTGAGGCGCATGCTCGGCCTGCGCTACTGGTCGTTTTCGGCCTGGGCAAAGTTCCGTGTCAAGAAGGCTGTGAACTTCATCGGGTCGTTCCAGACGGTGGTTTCGGACGAGGCCCGGCGCATTGGTGCGGATGGCGTAATCTGCGGCCACATCCACCATGCAACGATCGAGCAGATTGACGGCATCGAATACATCAATACCGGCGATTGGGTGGAAAGCTGCACGGCTATCGTCGAGCACTTCGATGGTCGCATGGAACTTCTGTCATGGACGCATCTGATCGGCGAACAGGCCGGCTTCGCGCCTGTCGTCCGGCTGGATGACAAGCGTCCAAAGGCGGCGAATGCAGCCTGACGGTCAAGCGAAGCGCCTGGTCATCGTATCGGATGCGTGGCACCCGCAAGTCAATGGCGTGGTTCGTACGCTAACCAAGCTGCGTGAGCAAATGGAAGCGCGCGGCTTTGAAGTGACGATCATCTCGCCTGCCGATTATCGTTCTGCGCCTTGCCCGACCTATCCGGAAATCCGTCTGGCGTTGACGCATCCCCTTGCCATCAGGGCGCGCATCGAAGCGCTGCAGCCGGCCTACGTCCATATCGCGACCGAAGGTCCACTCGGCATCATGGCACGCCGCGCTTGCCTGAAGAATAATTGGCGATTTACCACCAGCTTCCATACGCGTTTTCCCGAATACCTGCGCGAGCGGCTGCCTGTGCCTCTGTCATGGTCCTATAGTTTCCTGCGGCGTTTCCATAATGCAGCCGAACATTGCCTGGTCCCGACACAATCGATCCATGACGAACTGGCCGAACGCGGCTTTGCGACGCTGAAAGTGTGGACGCGCGGCGTTGACCGTGCGCTTTTCCGGCCGCAACCCGATGTCGATCTCAAGCTGCCCCGACCTGTCTTTCTCTGCGTCGGCCGTGTCGCGCCTGAAAAGAATCTTGAATCCTTCCTGTCTCTCGATCTGCCAGGCACCAAACTTATCGTGGGCGACGGTCCGGATCTGGATGACTTGAAGCGGAAATATCCGGATGCCGTTTTTGCCGGGAAGAAAGAAGGGGAAACCCTTGCTCGCTATTATGCGGGGTCGGACGTATTCGTCTTTCCGAGCCGCACGGACACGTTCGGTCTTGTCCTGCTTGAGGCCATAGCCTGCGGGCTGCCTGTTGCAGGTTATCCCGTTCCCGGCCCAAAGGATGTTATCGGCGCGTCAGGCGCGGGCGTACTTTCCGACAATCTGCAGAAGGCGGCGTTGGGCGCGCTGGAAATGGGCCGGGTCGATCCGAATGCGAGGCTCAAAGGCTTCAGTTGGGAAGCCTGCGCTGACATATTCGAGAGCGTGCTAACGACGATTGGCAGTGCGACGGCGCCTGCGCCACGCAAAGTAAAATCCGGCAAGGTCGTATCAGCGCGATAACATCATGTTAGTTGCGGATGAACCCCAGTGTTTCTAGGCGCTTGGCGAATTTCGTGATAGTTGCGAATCTCAGGCAATGCACGGTTGCGATTCCGCCTGAACCGCTCGATCTTCCGAAAGTTTTTTTATGACAGCCGCTGCAGCGGACACCAGCCAGGACATGCCGTTTCGCTTCGAGCTGCGGGTTGCGTTGGCTTATTTTGCGATTTTCACATCGAGCGGTCTTCACCTGCCATACTTTCCCTTGTGGCTCGAATATCGTGCGCTGACACCGACGCAAATCTCCATCGTATTGTCCATGCCTTTGTTCGTGCGTGTCGTCGCCGCGCCGCTGGTATCGATGCTCGCCGACCGTTCGAATGATCGCGCTCACATACTGACCATGGCGACGATCCTGGCCGTCATCGTCGCGGCCTTCTATTTCGTCCCGTTCGGCTTCATCGGAATTCTGATCGTATCCCTGATGCTTGCCCCGCCATGGACGTCGCAGGTGCCGCTTGCCGACACGATCGCGCTGTCCGGCGTCCGCCGGTATGGCGCCGATTTCGCAAAGATGCGCGTATGGGGCTCGATATCGTTTCTGCTCACGTCTTTCGTTGGCGGTGTGTTCATCCAGCAAGTGGGTGAGCACATCATCCCGTGGGCACTTTTAGCCACGCTCATAGCAGCCTGTGGCATGAGCTTCATCGTGCCGCGCATCGGCAAGCCGAGGCGTCTTTCACCGCTATCGGATGTGGATATCGCAGATGCGGGAAGGGCGCTGCGCAGGCCGGCTTTCGTCACCTTTCTCATAGCCACCGGCATCACGCAGGCGAGCCACGCCTATGGCTACAGCTTTTCTGCGATCTACTGGAAATCAATCGGCATCGAGGAGACCATGATCGGCGCGTTGTGGTCGATTTCCGTCGTCGCCGAAGTCATCATGTTTACGTTTTTCCGTCGACTGTTCGGCCGCCTGCATCCAGCTAAAGTCCTGATCATCGGCTCGGCCGCTGCGATGTTCCGTTGGGCGGTTTTCCCGCTCATTGCACCCGCCGGTCTTGGCGTTGCAGGGTTTCTCGCCGTCCAGAGCCTGCACGCGTTTTCATTCGCATTGTCGTTCCTCGGCATGCAGAAAATGATAGCTCTGACCATTCCCGAGGAACGCGGCGGCACCGCACAGGGGCTTTCGACGTTTTTCATCGGTACATCGCTCGCCATTGCCACCATGGCGTCGGGCCCGCTCTACAGCGCCACCGGGATCCATGGTTTTTACGTGATGGTGCTCCTCGCTGCGTGCGGTCTCGGCCTTGCTATCGTTGCACTAAGGCTGGAGCAACGAGAGGGTTAGCCCCACAGTTCGGGGAGTGGCGGCGAAATGCGGCTGCCTTCGAACAAGAGGCCAGGTTTACGGTCTTCGCGCAGGATCAGCGGTCCATCGAGATCGATGAAATCCGCATCCTGCGCCAGCAGTACTGCAGGTGCCATGGCCAAGGACGTCCCGACCATGCATCCGACCATGATACCAAACCCAAGCTCCCGGGCGCGTTTCTGCATCCGCAGCGCTTCGGTGAGGCCTCCCGTTTTGTCGAGCTTGATATTGATGCTGTCGTAGCGGCCAAGGAGTGTGTGCAGATCGTCTGTGCCATGGGCACTCTCGTCAGCACAGATGGGCACCGGATGCGGAATTTTGGTGAGGATGGCATCTTTGCCGGCTGGCAGAGGTTGTTCGATCAGCACGACACCGGCCTTCGCTGCAGCCAGCATGTTTTCAACAATGTTTTCATCACTCCAGCCTTCATTGGCATCAAGTATGATGCGGCTTGAGGGCGCGGCGTTGGCGACAGCCCGAATCCGTTCGGTATCGTCCTCGCCGCCAACCTTGACCTTGATCAACGGACGGTCGGCGAAGTCCCGAGCCGCTGCAGCCATGGTCTGGACGTCGCCGAAGGAAACGGTCACCGCTGTCGTCAGATCGTGCAAAGGTGACAAGCCAAGAAGATCAGCAACAGTTTTGCCACTGCGTTTTGCCTCCAGGTCCCACAATGCGCAATCGACCGCATTGCGGGCCGCGCCAGCACCGATCAATGCCGGCAAAGCATCTCGTGCGGCGCCATTTGCGAATGCGTAGCGCAGTCCTTCGATCTCGGCGCAAACGGAGTCCAGGCTCTCGCCATAGCGCGCGTAGGGCACGCACTCGCCACGTCCGGTGAACGTTCCGTCAGACAGCGTGCACAGTACGATGGCCGCCTCGGTTTTCGAGCCGCGCGAGATCGTAAATGTTCCGGCAATAGGCCAGCGCTCCACCGATATTTCTACGCTCACAACCATATTTCACGCCTTAATTGTTCAAGTGACAGGAAGCACGAGACTCGATATGTGTGTGTGATGTTGACCGATAGAGCAAACAATTCAAGTGCTTCTACCGCAGCGCCGCCTCACGTTGAATTCAGCAAGGACGGCGACCGCGTGACGGTCACGCTATCGGGTGCATGGACAACACGCAATGTTCGCCGTGTCGATGACCGCATGCGCGAAATTGCCCATGACAACAGTTTTTCCAGTGCAGTAATCGAGGTTTCCGGCATTGAATTGCTGGATACTGCAGGAACCTGGCTGATAGAACGCTTGCGAACCACACTGGAGAAAGCTGGCAAGCAGGTCACCGTCGAAGGACAATCCGAAAGCTGGGGCGCCTTGTTTGAAGCAGTCGGCGAAGCTGCTTCGGCACCTGAGGAGCCGGTTCATATCGAACGGCCATCCCTGCTGATTCGCTTTTTGGAAACCATCGGCAGAACTGTGTACGCTTTTGGCGACGACTTCACCAAAGCCATGCATATCCTCGGGGCAACCGTGCGCGGCGCCCAGATGAAGGGCAGCGGGCGCAGCGGTATCAGGCCAGCTGCGATTGTGCATCAGCTCGACAGCATGGGTATCGGCGCCGTGCCGGTGGTGGTGCTGATGTCAACGATCATCGGTGCGATCATCGCCCAGCAGGGCGCATTCCAGCTTCGCTATTTCGGCGCAGAGATATTCGTCGTCGATCTTGTTGGTATTCTGGTGTTACGTGAGATCGGTGTGCTTTTGACTGCGATCATGATTGCCGGCCGTTCTGGAAGTGCCATCACAGCTGAAATCGGCTCGATGAAAATGCGTGAGGAGACCGATGCGCTCACCGTCATCGGCCTCAACCCGGTCGGCGTGCTGGTGTTTCCGCGCCTGGTTGCGTTGGTGATTGCCCTGCCATTGTTGACGATCATCGCGGATTTCGCGGCGTTAGGCGGTGCAATGGGAATCACCTGGGCCTATTCCGGTATCACGCCCGATGCGTTTATTCAGCGATTGCGCGACGCAATCGATACGTCGAGCTATCTGGCCGGTCTGATCAAAGCGCCGTTCATGGCGATGATTATCGGCATTATGGCTTCGGTGGAAGGCATGAAAGTTGGCGGCAGCGCTGAGTCTCTCGGTCAACGGGTGACGGCGTCCGTGGTGAAGTCCATTTTCGTCGTTATCGTGGTCGATGGCATTTTTGCAGTCTTCTACGCATCGATCAATTTTTGAGCCAGAGATGACGCCGGGAACCAACAAACAACCTGACACTGACGCGCAAGAAGTGATCCTTTCGGTGAAGGATGTCAGCGTGTCATTCGGCAGGGCGAAGATTCTGGATAATCTCTCGCTCGACGTCTATCGCGGCGAGATTCTGGGTTTCGTCGGGGCGTCAGGCACGGGCAAATCGGTGCTGATGYGGGCGATCCTCGGTCTCAACCAGAAACAGAGCGGTCAGATCAAGATCTTCGGTCATGATATAGATCGTGCCTCGGAACAGGAGAAGCTGGGCGTCGACATGCGCATGGGTGTTTTGTTCCAGCAGGGCGCGTTGTTTTCTGCCTTGACCGTGCTTGAAAATATCCAGGTGCCGATGCGGGAATACCTCGATATTCCGCAAAGGCTGATGGATGAGCTTGCTCGGCTGAAAATCGAACTGGTCGGCCTCAAAGCGGATACGGCTGAAAAGTTTCCGTCGGAGCTTTCAGGCGGGATGATCAAGCGTGCCGCACTGGCGCGCGCGCTATCGCTCGATCCGGAAATCGTCTTTCTCGACGAGCCCACTTCAGGGCTCGATCCGATAGGTGCGGCGGAATTCGACGAACTCATCGCCAATTTGCGCGATACGATGGGTTTGACAGTTTATATGGTGACCCACGACCTCGATAGCTTGTTCGCCGTTTGCGACCGAATCGCGGTATTGGGAAAGAAGAAAGTTCTCGTTGAGGGAACGATTGAAGACATGCTGGCGTTCGACGATCCGTGGGTCCAGGAATATTTCCGCGGAAAGCGCGCACGCCAGATAGTTTCCAATGGCGACAACAGACGGCGATCGACGCACGAGCAGCCCAGGGCAGAGCAGGATCTGACGAAGTAATCTATGGAAACGAAAGCCAACTACGTCCTGGTCGGTGTCTTCACGCTCATAGTGTGCATCCTCGCCTTTGGATTTGTCTATTGGATCGCCCGTTATGGCGATCGTAGCGAAACCGCGACGCTTGAAATCCGTATTGTCGGCTCGGTCACCGGGCTGGCCGAGGGCAGCCAGGTCCTGTTCAACGGCATCAAGGTTGGCAGCGTACGGCGCCTGTCCATCGACGCCAACAATCCTGATGCGGTTATTGCCCAGACGGAAGTCAACGCGACGACGCCCATCACCCGTTCCACGCAAGCGACATTGGGTTTTGCCGGCCTGACCGGACAGGCCTTCATCGAGCTCAAGGGTGGCAAGCTCAACGAGCCCAACCTATTGGAAGAAGCCGCCAAAGACGATCAGATCGCACGTATGGATGCCGATCCTTCTGTAGTGAACAACCTTTTGCAGAAGGCGCAGACAATTCTTGAGCGTGTGGATGGGGCAGTAGGTTCTATCGAAAGCTTCATTACTGAAGTGAAGGGCCCGTTGGTCGACACGGTCAATAATACCAAGAAGTTTACCGATGCACTGGCCAACAATTCCGATGTCATCGATAAATTCAGCCAGAGTGCCGAAGACGTTCAGGCTGTGGTGAAAGAAGCGCGGCAAATGATGACCCGGCTCAACAGTGCATCGACGCGGGTCGATGGCGTTCTTGCCAAGCTTGACAAGCAGCTGTCGGATCAGGATGGCAGCGTCGTCAGGGAGGCGCAGGATACACTTAAATCCTATCGCGCGGTTGCCGACAATCTGAACGCCCGGCTCGGGCCGATCACCGATAACATCAACCGATTCTCCGGGCAGGGCCTGCGCGACGTACAGGCGCTCGTAAATGAAAGCCGTCAGTCAGTTCAGCGTATCGAACGGGCGATCACCGACCTTGAAAAGAATCCGCAGCGCGTAATTTTTGGTGGAGGCGGAAGCGTTCCGGAGTATGACGGACGCACACGCCGTTGACTTTGGGCGATTCGCATCGCATGAAAGTCACCGGGGTTGGTGCGTTCGCATGACACGGACAGAGGGGCGCTGGTGAAAACAACAACGACTATTGCCGCTCTGCTGTTGGCTTTGTCCGTTTCAGCCTGCGCAAGCTCCAAGAAGCTTGATACTTTCGATCTTTCCAGTGCTTCGCCAGACGTCTCTTCACCGAAGAAGCAGGGTCGTCAGATCTTGATCGCAGCACCCTCCGCGCTCAAGGCGCTCGATGGCGAAAATATTGTCGTTCGATCGGGCCTGAATTCGATTTCCTTCTTGAAAGGTGCGCAGTGGGCTGACCGTCTGCCGAACATCGTACAATCGCGGCTGGTCCAGGCCTTTGAGAGCACGGGCCGTCTTGGCGGTGTTGGGCGTCCAGGTGAAGGCCTCGCCATCGACTATCAGGTGATCAGCGATATCCGCACTTTCAATATCAATGTATCCAGCGGCCGGATCGCGATCGTTGAAATCGCCATCAAGATATTGAACGACAAGAATGGGACTGTGCGCTCGGCGCGTGTGTTCCGCGCGACATCGCCGGTCAGCGGCGAGGGCAATGCATCCTATATCGCCGCGCTTGACAGAGCCTTTGACAGCGCCTCGAGCGATATTGTCACGTGGACACTGTCGGTGATTTGAGCGGACAACGCACCCACGTCTCCGTCATCCTCGGGCTTGACCCGAGGACCCACGGCCAAGAAGCCCGCACAGCACCTTCCCGACGCATTCCAGATAGGTGCGGATTTATAACGAGGAATTGCATTCTATTGCTCGACTAGATCCAGTCGAGCAAACGGACCCGTGATGCTCCTCAGGTCCTCGGGTCAAGCCCGAGGATGACGGAGGCGGGCACCAAACAAGAGAGGTTTAACTTGCCAACAAAAAACGCGGCCGAAGCCGCGTTTTTTGTTGTTCATTCCGCCGCTTACTTCAGACGGTTGCTCGCGTGCGCCAGCATCGTATAGACCTTGCCGGTGTCGGACGTCAGGTAGTTCTGCGCCATGACATTGTCGCGATCATTGCGCGAAACGTCTTCGAGCAGGCGTTCGAAGTCATCCATGTAACGATCGACGGCGCGTTTGAATTCGCTGTCGCCCTGATACTTGCGCTTGATCTCGTCAAATGTCTGCTGACCCTTGAGCGTGTAGAGACGGCGGGTGAACACGTTGCGTTCGCCAGCGCGATAACGCTGCCAGAGTTCTACCGAAGCCTCATGGTCGATCGCGCGAGTGATATCGATCGACAAGGAGTTCAGCGATTCAACGACCTGGCCAGGCGAGCGTCCGCCAGTCTCGGGTGCCTTCGCTTTTGGTTCGGCTTGCGCCTCATCGCTCGATGCGCGGCGCAAGAGATCCGAAACCCAGCCATTGCCGGCAGGCCGTCCAGCCGGAGCTGCGTTGCCACGAACATCGAGGCTGCCACGTATTGCAGGTGCTTGTGCCGGCGTAGAAGCCGGTGCAGCTGCCCGCGGGGTGGCCGCTGGTTCGGTACGCTGCGGTTGCGCTGCGACGGCCGACGTACGGGTCGGCGTTGCGGCGCGTACCGCACGGGCTTCACCAACATCGGTCAAACGGCCGGATTTCTGAACGATTTCCGCAAGTTCCTTCAAAGCGTTGATCTGCTCGGATACTGCCTTGCGCATTTGCGCAGTCGACTGCTTGGCTTCTTCCGGCATATCCATGACGCCGCGCTGCAGCTCGGAACGGGTTTCCTCCAATTCCGCGCGGATGGCAGCAGAAGAGCGGCGGATTTCGTCCGTGGCGTTGGCGAACTTCTGCGATGCCTGCTCGACGACTTCCGAGATCGAGGTGCGGATCTGTTCGGTCGTCTGTGTTGCCCGGCCTTCGGCACGGTCAAATGCCGACGAAACCAGCGATTCGAACGAACGCATGGTCTTTTCGACGCTTTCCGACTTCGCGATCAAGCCGGCGGCAAGCTTCTGCAGTGCTTCCTGACGCTCGTCGAAGGTCGATGCGAGGTTAGATTGCGACGCGTTGATGAGTTCGGAAGCCTTGTCGAGCATGCTGCCATGTTCTTCAAAGCTTTTCGCGATGGCGGAAATATCCGTCAGTGTCGAGTTCGAAAGTTGCGAGAGCTTCCCGAGATTGCCGTCGATGAGACGGGTCGATGTCTGGAACGACTCCGCGGCTTTCGTTGCGTTTTCGGCAAAGGTTGTCGTCGTGTCGAGTAGACGTCCGTCAATATCGCCGAGGTTCTTGGTCGCCATATCGATCAGCTCGCCGAGCTTCGCATTGGAAGCCGAGAGGCGGTCGATCAGATTGCTGACATCGTCGGTGAGGCCGGCCTTTGCCGCCTGAACAGCGGTAATAGTCTCGGCCGTGCGGCTGGCGATGGCATTGATCAGGGCGGCGTTCTCGACGCGCAGGCGTTCCGTCGCTGCCGTTGTTGCCTCTACCAGCTGCGAGGCCAGCGTGCGGCCATTGTCGGCAAGGCTATCCACCAGCGGCTGCGCCGTATTGTCGAGGATGCCGATAATCTCCTGCGAGCGGGCAGCGAGAACTTCGTTGAGCTCGCGCGTGCTTTCCGCAAGCTTCGACGCGGTCGAATCCGTTGCGGCGGAGAAACGCGCTTCGAGTGCTTCCAGATTGGCGGCTGCTTCGCGAGCCCGTTCACCGAGACGCTTTTCGGTTTCTGCGAGGCTTTCATTCATGCGCAGGCTGAATGCCTCGCCATGGCCGTCGAGCGCTTCGCCGGCCTTCTGTGCCTCACCGGTGAGCGAAGAGGCGGCTTCGGTGATCTTGTCACGCAGGCTGCGTGCGACAACCGTCGCACTCTGTTCAAGCGACTTGCGCACATTATCGACGCCCATCTCCAGAGCGTTTTGCATGGTCGTTGTGCGCTCGTCGATGGTTCCGCCATGGTTTTCGAAGGCCTTGGCCAGCACATCTGCGCTGTCCTGCAGGATCGCTTGGAGTGCAACCGTACGGTCGCTGATGGCGCTCGCCTGGTTGTCCAGCGTCTTTCCGATAGCGGCGTTGCCTTGCTCCATGGCGGTGCGGATGCCGGCAATGCGGTCATCTAGCAGTCCGGCATGTTCGTTCAACGTATCGCCAATACGGGTATCGCTGTCAGCAAGCGCGATGCGGATCGCAGCGGCTCGCTCCTCAAGGGCGCCGATATGCGACGCCAGTGTATCACCGAACTGGTTGTTGCCATTGTCGAGTGCGGCGCGGATACCTGCCGCACGTTCCTCGATGTCACTGGCATGCCGGCTGAGTGTATTCGCGATCTGGCTGTTGCTGTTATCCAGTACGGAACGGATACCCGACGTGCGCTCCTCGATGTCATTGGCATGCTGAGCAAGCGTTTCGCCGATGCGTGCATGGGTATTTTCGAGCGCCGACTGGATGCCGGCGGTGCGTTCGTCGAGCGAGCTCGCATGCGAAGCGAGGGTCTGGCCGATCCGCTGATCGCTGTTGCTCAGCGCCTGCTCGATCCCGGCGGTACGATCCTCGATGGCGCTTGCGTGGGATGTCAGCACATCACTGATCCGCGCATCACTGCTGGTGAGTGCCGATTCAATGCGGTTCGTCCTGTCATCGACCGAGTCGATGAAACCACCCAGCGTTTCATCGATGCGTGTACCGCTTGCGAGCAATGTCGACTGGATTTCCGCGTTGCGGGAGTCGATGGCCTGTGTATGCGCCGCCAATGTCTCGGACAGCTTGCCGTCGCTGCTCGACAGGGCCAGCTGGATTTCCTGGTTGCGCTCGTCAAGGCTCTTGGCATGGTGGTCGAGAGTCTGCGCAATTTTGGCGTGCGTGTCGACAAATGCGGCGCGCATGCCGGATGTCCGGTCTTCGAAGATCTTGGCATGAGCATCGAGCGTCTGGCCGATGCGGGAATCGTTGGCCTGAATAGCCGCTTCGATGGTGGAGCTGCGCAGATCGATAGTGCGCTCATGCTCATCCAGCGTTTCGCGGATCTTCGCATCCGTGTCGGAGAATGCAGCGTGCATGCCCGATGTACGGTCTTCGATCGCCTTGGCGTGCTGCTCTAGCGTTGCGCCGATGCGTGCATCATTGTCATCGAGCGCAGCGCGCAGGCCCGAGGCCTGACTTTCGAGAGATGAGCCATGGCTCCCGATAATCTGGCCAATGGCTGCAGTGCTGCTTTCGAGAACGGTCTTGAGGCTCGACGTATGACCGCCGATCTGGCCGGCCTGTTCGCGAATGACGTCGGCGGCACGGTCTGTTTCAGCAGACAGCGTTGCGGCAAGTGCCTCGCGGCTTTCAACCAGTTTATCGGCAAAGGCCGCCGCATTGGTGGAGAGGAGGCTGCCGACGGAGTCGGACAGGCTCGACAGGTCATTGCCGATCTTTGCCTTGGTTTCGTCGACGATACCGTCGATCGAAGCGCGGCCATCGGTGAAGGTCTTGGCGATATCGCGGGTACGCTCGATCAGCTGTTCGTTGATCTGGCGGGCGCGGGCTTCCAGCGCAGAATTTAGGCGTTCGGTGCTTGTATCCAGCGACTGCGCACGTGTTTCGAACTCGGCCAGCAGCGAGCGGCCACGTTCGTTGATTGTTGTATCGAGACCGGAAAGGCGCGTATCGAATTCGCCGACAAGCGTCTGTGTGGCATTGCCGAGCAGCGACAGCATGCTGTTGGTGCGGCCGTCCAGCGTATCCGCAAGTTTCATCGTTACGGCATCTGTCTGTTCGGACAGGGCGGCAATGCGCATTTCCAGAAGGTTTGCAAAGGCTTCGCCGGAAGTGCTGATCTTGTGTGAAATGTCGTCGGAACGCGAAACGATCGATTCGGAAATCGTCTGTCCGCTCTGGGTCAGGCGGTCGATAAGCGTCTCGCCGGACTGGCTGATCGACATGGTCAGGTTGGTCGAGGCATTGGCGAGATTGTCGCGCAATGAATCGCCCGCTTGTGACAGCTCATCCTTCAATTGCTCATGCGCGCTCGAAATCGACGCACGGACGCGTTCGGCATGGCCGATCACCGATTCACGTTCGCCGCCGAGGCGGTCGACGAGTGTGCGGATGCGATATTCATTGTCTGTATAGACGCGTTCGAGCTGGTTGACTTCAGTCTGCACGAGCGTTTCGAGTTCGACAGCACGGGCGAGGGTCCGTTCGACACCTTCACTCATGGCCGCGACTTCGCGGCGTACGGCCTGACCAAGCGAAGCTACGCGGTCAGAAGACATCATTTCAGGTTCTGACAGTCGCATCGCCGCTTCGGCCATGGAGCGCGCCGCGTATTGCATTTCCTGGGCGCGCCGGATCATGACTGCGAAGGCCCAGAACAGCATGATCGGCACGATAATGGCAACGAGCATGGCAATTGCGTGCGGTGCCGCGGCAAAATCTGCGAAGGAGCGAATTGACCGCAGCTCGGCACCGTAAAGCGCGTTGCCGAGAGCGAGCACGGCCGCCGCCCAAAGGACGCTGACGATGACTGTTATCAAACCGTAGGATTTTGGCGCAGGCACGGTGCTGGCTGTGCGTGACACGGTCGCTGTCTGCAACAGGTCGTCATTTGCCGGCTTGAAGGTCTGTGCGGGCACGGCCGGCGCTTTTGGCGGCGCGGGCGGTGCGGCCGGGATAGGGTTGGCAGCCTTGATCTGCGGCTTTGGTGCGGGCAGAGGAATCGGTGGCTCAGTGGAAACAGGCGCTTTGATTTCTGGCGCTTTCACGGGTTCCGGCGTCGCTGGCGGGTCAAGTTTTTCCGCTGCCAGTTCCTGGGCTGCCTGCGATATCTGCGCTTCCAGATCAGTGAAGGACAAGAGTTCGTCATCGATAGGTGACAAATCCATATCCATCCCAAGCGTGGACTCATCGAAATCGATTTCGAGAGCCTTTTCAAGAGCTTGGCCGAGTTCGTCGTCGGCCTTCACTGCTTTGCTTTTCGGGGCTGTGGCCATGTTTTCCTCACAATATTGGGCGGTGACCACATGTGAAGCCCACCGCACCATACTCTCTACGCCGCTACTGTATCGTACTGGCACATGGATTGGAAAGAAACAATGGATTCGGGAAATGCTTAAAAGTTTAAACACAAGGTTAATTTTTTAAGGTCGCAGGAAATTTCACTTGGAAGCCAAAATTTACCTTTCGTTCACCATAACCGGCCATTTCCCCGCAGCGCTTGCCACGTTTTAACCTTGAATCAGAGGCATTTCAGTAAACTTGTTAGTTCAATTGTAAAGCGTTCAGGAGAGTACCCAATGGCACAACAAGCATTGATGGCCTTTGCATCGCCGGGAGGTGAAAAGTCGAAGCCATCGCGCAAGCGGCCAATCGATCTCGTCCATTTGACACGCGAGACGTTCGGCAACCGGGCCCTCGAAACCGAAATCCTCAACCTGTTTTCCCGCCAGACATGTGGCATCGTCGATCGGCTGGCACACGCCAACCCGGATGAACGCGTTCGTCTCGCCAAATCGTTGAAAGGTTCGGCCCGAGCGGTCGGAGCGTTTCGCGTCGCCGAGATGGCCGAAGCCATCGAACAGGCGCCAAGCGACACGAAGAAGATCAAGGATATGGGACCGGTCATCGATGATGTCCGCGATTACATAGCGGCGATCACGCGCTAGCATTAAAGCCGGTTGAACGACTTATCGTCCGCCATGTACGGGCAGCTCTGACGCAGCCAAACGATAGCGCTGCGTCAGGGAATACAATTGACTTGCCCGCCAAAATCCCTATGTGAGCGGTAACTTTCCTGCTTTGGGGCGAATTTTTATGGCAAAGATCACTTTTGTCACTCATGACGGTGYGCGTATTGAAAC
>NZ_JBFUMG010000028.1:0-22031 GCF_054049495.1 Phyllobacterium sp. P5_D12
GTCGCTAGCCAGCGCACCGGCGCCAAGCGCGATAAACGCCCGAGACCCGCCAGGAATGCCATCACGAGCGCCAGCGCCGAGCCCATCAGCGTCAGCTTGATGGTCACGACAGCACCGTCGAGAATGAGTTGCAGATAGCCGGCCCATTGGCCCATCGCTACGCCACCTTTGCTGGAATTGCAGAACATGGGACCGCTTCGCTGTTAAACAAAGCGGTCGAAGACTCGCGCGGAACTACTTGGCTGCGCAGAGTTTTTCGCGGGTGGTGGACATCGCCGCCTTTGCCGAGAAACCATAGGGCTCGATGATCTTGGCGAACTCGCCCGACGTCTTCATCTCAGCGAGAACCTTGTCGAACTCGTCGCGAAGAGCCGTGTCGCCCTTGCGGAATGCCGCGCCATCGCAATAGACCGGGGCGCCCTGTACGGGAGCGATGACTTCGATATTCGGGTCATTGGCTTTCTTAACCAGATCATTGATCGACAGGACCGGCAGCGAATAGGTATCGATACGGCCGTCCTGCAGCATTTTCAGGCCGCTCTGGCCATCCGGAACGACAATCACGCGGTCACGCGGGACACCGGCCTCGAGTGCAAGACGTTCTTCGGTGCCGCCGCCAGGCGCGCCGATGGTTGCCTTTTCATCCTTGGCGATATCGRCATAGCTCTTGAAGCCTTTTGGATTGCCCTTCTTCACCAGGAATGCTTCTGCGTCGCAAAGGATCGGCTCGGAATAGGCCACGGCATTGCAACGCTCCGGCTTCATGAAAAGACCGGCAGTAACGACATCATGACGTCCAGCCTGTAGGCCGGGGATCATTGCGCCATATTCAGAGATAGACGCCACGACGTCGTTGACGCCAAGCTTCTTGAACACTGCACGCGCAACGTCCGGGGCAGCGCCAGATACGGTGCCGTCAGCCTTGACGGCCGTGAATGGTGGTTCGTTGGCAATGGCGATACGGGCAAATCCCTGTGCCTTCAGCTTGTCGAGTGCTTCGTCCGCCTTGGCAGGCAAGGACGACACAAGGGCCGAAAGTGCCACCGCTCCAAGCAATGCGTTGATGGTTAGTAGTTTGGTCATGTTCCCAGCTCCTTTGGTTTTTCTTGTGTTGCTAATCGTCGGGGGTTCCCGTCTTCAGACGCGGTGACCGGCGGCGATGATCTTCTTCAGGAAGGCCTGCGTCCTTTCCTGTTTGGGATGGCGGAAGATTTCGTCGGGTTTGCCGTCCTCGACAATTCGCCCGCGATCAAAGAACAGAACGCGATCGGCGAAGTCGTGGGCAAAGCCCATTTCGTGGGTCACCAGAAGCATCGTCATGTCGGTTTCCCGGCAAAGCTTCCAGAGAACGTTCAGCACTTCCTCCACCAATTCGGGATCGAGCGCGGACGTGACCTCGTCGAAGAGCATAATTTTCGGCTTGAGCGCGAGCGCGCGTGCAATGGCAACCCGCTGCTTCTGGCCACCAGACAATTGCGACGGCATGGATTTTGCCTTGTCGGCGAGCCCGACCATATCGAGCAATTCCATGGCGTGGTGCTCGGCATCCTTGCGCGACGCACCTTTCGTCAACATCGGCGCCAGCGTGACGTTGTCGAGAACACATTTATGCGGGAAAAGATTGAACAGCTGAAAGACCATGCCAATCTTTTCGCGCATTTTATGCAGATGAGCATCGTCGGCTGGCTGCAACTTGTCGTTGCGTTGCATCTGATAGAGACTGTCTCCATCGACAAGGATCTCACCGCTGTCGATGCCTTCCAGCGTCATCAGAATACGCAGGATCGTCGTCTTGCCAGACCCGGATGGGCCGATCAAAGCAAGCTTTTCGCGCGGCGCAACGCTAAACGACAGGTCGTTCAGGACTTTGAACGCCCCGAAGCTCTTGTTGATGCCGTTGATCTCGATGATCGGCGCGGTATTCGTTGGGGGCATGCATGTCTCCTTCTGGTTGAGACAGCCTCATGCCCCTAACGATGGGAGACTTATGAAATCATGTCAATTGTAAAAATTAAATCATGACAATATAGATGATCGTGCTGAATTTTCAGGCGAGACGATTAAATCGCGAGCAACAGATGTTCGAGATCACCACGCAGCAAATTGGCCACGACCCCGAGGCCGGAACGCAATTCCGCTTCTGTTGTCGAGCCGAGCGAAATGCGCACCGCCGGATGCCAGGGATGGTTTGATATGCGAAACGAGGCGCMCGTGGCGATCGCCACACCTTGTAGTCTTGCATGGGCGACGAAGGCCTCCTCGGTTCGTTCCCCCGTCAGCGGCAACCAGATGTGAAGACTTTGCGGATGCGACAGAAACGGAATGCCGGATAGAACTTCCGATGCTGTGGCGTGCCTTGTGCGAAGTGCTTCCCGTTGCCAATTCACCAATTCGAGCGCGGTACCGTCCGAAACCCAGCGTGTTGCGATCTCGGCGACAATCGGCGTTGCCATCCAGTTCGATACAAGATGACGATTGGCGACGGCAGCCACGTAACGGTCCGGTGCGACCAGATAGCCGATGCGTAGTCCCGGCACGACGATCTTTGTGAAGCTGGTGAAATAGAGCGTCCGCTCCGGCGCCAGCGCCGCGATCGGCGGAGGGCGGTTCTCGACAAGCGGACCCAGCATGTCGCTTTCGATGATCGCAATGTCATGTTGGCGTGCTACCTCGACAATGGCGGCGCGCCGCTCGATGCCCATCAGCGTGGCGGTTGGATTGATCACCGATGGTTGCACGAAAACCGCGCGAATACCGCTCTCTCGGCAGCAGGCATCCAGTGCCTCCGGAACAATCCCTTGATCGTCGATCGCCAGACCCTCGAGCGTCAGACCAAGATAGGAAGCGAGCGGCGTCAGTGTGTGATGGCCAATGCCCTCGGTCGCGACCTTCGAGCCGGGCGGTGCAGCGCTCATCAGCGCCACGCTCATGGCGGCAGTCGCGCCGTTGGTCAGGCTGATATTCGAAGCCGGCACATCAAGTCCGCAGGTCCGCAGCCATTCCACCGCAACGGCCCGATGGCGTGGAAACACCACATTGGGGCGGAAGGAGAGCGCCGAACTAGCAGGCAGGTTCTCGGCAAGCCAGCCAAGCGCCTTTTTCATGCGATCCAGGTGCATGGGCTCGCAGATCGGTTTTAGAATTGAGAGATCAATGACCTCGCCAAGTCGTTCCGGCAGATAGGGCGGATCCGGCTCGCGGCGCAGCGAGCGCACGAACGTACCGCGTCCCGTTTCACCGGAAATAAGATTGCGCCGGATCAACTCTTCATAGGCGCGGCTCACGGTTTGCACTGAGAGATGCAGATCGTCAGCCATTTGCCGGTGGGTCTGCAGGCGTGCACCGCTCTCAAGTTTGCCATCGGCGATTGCACGTGCAATCTGTTCGGCCAGCGAGAGGTAGGCCGGACGGCGGAGGGTTGTCGGATCGGGGCGCCAAAATGTCATGATTTATAAGTGATCCAAGTCAGTGCAATTGACAATCGAAAAATCACAACGTCATGGTTATTGGATTAATTTTAAACAGGCGGGACATGACACCACTCAAGCTTGATCCGATCGATATTCGCATCCTTGACGAGATTCAGCGCGAGGGCCGGATCACCAAACTTGCCCTGGCCGAACGCGTCGGCATCTCGCCGACGCCATGCTGGACGCGCCTGCGCCGGCTGGAGAAAGCCGGAATTATCACCGGTTATCATGCTCGTATTGCTCTGCGCCTGGTGACGCCGGTAACAACCGTACTGATGGAAGTGACCCTTGGAGCGCATCGTCAGGCGGATTTCGACCGGTTCGAGCGGGCGATCAAGACCATACCGGAGGTTGTGGCATGCTGGTCAGTCGGCGGCGGTGTGGACTATGTGTTGAAGGTCATGGCGGGGGATATCGATGCTTATCAGCGTCTGGTGGATGGCCTCTTGCAGCGCKAAATAGGGATAGACCGCTATTTCACCTATATCGTCACCAAGACGGTTAAAGATGATGCTATTCTGCCGGTCGCCGACCTCGTAACGGCAACCGGCCCCTAGGTCCTGACCCTAGCTAGTCAATCTCTCTTCATTGCGGTCCTGATGCAGACAATCTCTCCTGGATAGCAACGGGAAACAGCCTCTCTCTCTTCATTTTCATGCGAGTCTTGTACCGAACATTTTCGGGAGAGCTGCATGTCCGCCCATTTCGCACGACCAGACCGCCATCCGGCCCTCAATGGCCTGCGCGACCGCCGCATGCTGCGCGAACTGGCTTATGTCGACGGCCATTGGACGGCCGGCGACGCAGTTCAGACGTTCGAGGTCAGCGATCCGGCGTCCGGCGCCAAAATCGGTTGGGTTTCGAAACTCAATGCCGATCAAACAACAATTGCAATCGATGCCGCGGCGAAGGCATTCCCAGCGTGGCGGGATCTCTTGCCGCAAGAGCGCACAGCCAAGCTGCGCCGCTGGTATGAACTCATCCTCGAAGCCAGGGATGATCTGGCTTTGATCATGACACTGGAACAGGGCAAGCCGCTGGCTGAGTCCCGCGGCGAGATCGACTATGCTGCATCTTTTATCGAATGGTATGCGGAAGAAGCCAAACGGCTCAACGCCGAGGGCGTTACCAGTCATCTGCCGGATGCCGAAATGATCGTCCGGCGCGAGGCCTTGGGCGTTGTTGGCGTCGTCACACCGTGGAACTTTCCATCGGCGATGCTGACGAGAAAAGCCGCGGCGGCGTTGGCGGCCGGGTGCACGATCGTTGCGCATCCATCGTCCGAAACGCCGCTATCGGCGCTGGCATTAGCCGAACTTGCCGACCGCGCAGGTATTCCGGGTGGCGTTTTCAACATTGTCACAGGCGACGCAGCCACCATTGTCCGTCGTCTCTGTGAAGATTCGCGCGTTCGAGCTTTGAGTTTCACTGGCTCGACGGAAGTTGGTCGTTTGATCGCGGCCCAGTGTGCTCCGACGATGAAAAATCTGATCATGGAGCTTGGCGGCCATGCGCCGTTGATCATTTTCGCCGACGCCGATATCGCGCGCGCGGTGGACATCGCCGTCGATGCAAAATTCGCAACGTCCGGTCAGGATTGCCTCGCAGCCAACCGCATATATGTCGAGCGCTCTATTCATGACGCTTTTGCCACTGCATTTGCCAAGCGAATCGGGGAGCTCAGGGTCGCGCCGGGATTGACCGAAGGCAGTGATATCGGGCCGTTGATGCACGAGCGAGCGGTGCAGAAGGTTGAGGAACAAGTCGCAGATGCCCTGGCGCGCGGGGCGAATTGCCTCGCCGGCGGTAAACGCCATCAGGCCGGTGCGCTCTTTTACGAGCCGACGCTTCTGACCAATGTCTCCGACGATGCGCTTATCATGCGCGAGGAAACGTTTGGTCCTGTTGCAGCGATCACCTCGTTCGACACCGAAGATGAGGTCGTCGCGCGAGCCAACGCCACGGAATACGGTCTGGTCGCCTACGCCGTCACGAAGGATGGAGCGCGAATGATGCGTCTTGGACGCAAACTCCAATACGGCATGGTCGCGATCAATCGCGTGAAAATAACCGGCGCACCGATTCCATTTGGCGGCGTCAAACAGTCAGGTCTTGGCCGCGAGGGCTCGCGTCATGGGATCGAGGCTTTCACCGAACTCAAATATCTCTGCATCGATACGCACTGAATTTTAAAGGAAATCATCATGCTTGACCGCTCTAACGAACTGAACGCCTGGGACAGGGATCATTTCTTTCACCCCTCGACGCATATGGGTACCCACGCGCGCGGCGAAACGCCGACCCGGGTGATCAGGAGCGGTGAGGGCGTTCACATCACCGATAGTACCGGACGGACCAGTATCGACGCGTTTGCCGGGCTTTATTGCGTCAATGTGGGCTATGGGCGGACGGAAATCGCCGACGCGATTGCCAAGCAGGCCAAGGAGCTCGCTTATTATCACGCCTATGTCGGGCACGGCACGGATGCATCGATCACATTGGCCAAGATGATCATTGACCGTGCGCCGGAAGGCATGAGCCGGGTCTATTTCGGTCTGTCYGGTTCTGACGCGAATGAGACCAACATCAAGCTGGTCTGGTACTACAACAATGTGCTCGGACGTCCGGAAAAGAAGAAGATCATTTCACGCTGGCGTGGCTATCATGGCTCTGGCGTCATGACTGGCAGCCTGACCGGCCTCGAACTTTTCCACAACGCCTTCGACCTGCCGCGCGCGCCGATCCTGCACACCGAAGCGCCCTATTATTTCCGTCGCGAAGACCGCTCGATGAGCGAGGAGCAATTCTCCCAGTATTGCGCCGACAAGCTTGAGGAGATGATCCTGGCCGAAGGTCCGGAAACGGTGGCTGCGTTCATTGGCGAGCCGATCCTTGGCACGGGCGGTATTGTGCCGCCGCCGGCGCAGTATTGGCAAAAAATCCAGGCTGTCCTCAATAAATACGACATTCTGTTGATCGCCGATGAGGTTGTGACCGGCTTTGGCCGTCTGGGCACCATGTTCGGTTCCGATCACTACGATATCAAACCGGACCTGATCACCATCGCCAAGGGTTTGACCTCTGCCTATGCGCCGCTGTCGGGCGTCATCGTTTCCGACAAGGTCTGGCAAGTGCTGGTGCAAGGCTCGGATATGCTGGGTGCGCTCGGTCACGGCTGGACCTATTCGGCACATCCAATTTGCACGGCCGCCGGCGTCGCCAATCTCGAATTGATCGACAAGCTCGATCTCGTGACCAATGCTGGTGAGACAGGTGCCTATTTCCGCGGGCAGTTGACGCAGGCGCTGGCTGATCACCCGATCGTCGGCGAGGTCCGTGGTGACGGCATGCTGGCCGCTGTGGAGTTTGTCACAGATAAGGACGACCGCAAGTTCTTCGATCCGGCATTGAAAGTCGGGCCGCGCATCGCAACGGCACTGGCGGAACGGGGTGTCATTGGCCGCGCCATGCCGCAAGGTGACATTCTTGGCTTCGCGCCGCCCCTGTGTTTGACACGGGAGGAAGCGGATATCGTCGTCAAAGCCGCAGCCGACGCTGTCGAGTCGGTAGCCAAGACACTCTGAGGTAGCAAAGATGATGCACGAGAAGTTTTCGAAAACCATGGCCGCGGTTCAACTCACCGGCCATGGCGGCCTCGACAAGCTGGTCTACAATACACAGGCACCAGTTCCAGCGCCTGCTGCAGGCGAAGTGCTGATTTCGGTCACGGCATGCGGCATGAACAACACTGATGTGTGGGTGCGCGAAGGCGCTTACGGCACCGAGGAAGATGCCGGCGCCGTTTCCACCTGGCGCAGACAAGAGCCGACGCTGACCTTTCCGCGAATTCAGGGAACTGATATCGTTGGAAATATCGCGGCTGTCGGCGAGGGCGTTCCGCAGGACCGCACTGGTCAGCGGGTCATGGTGGACTTCTCCATCTATAATCGTGACGACGATAGCCTTGCAGATATCGATTATATTGGTCACGGCCGCGATGGCGGCTATGCAGAATATGTCACGGTGCCCGCCGAGAACGCCCATGTCGTGGATACGGACATGACCGATGTCGAACTGGCGACGTTCTGCTGTGCTTACCTGACTGGCGAACAGATGCTGGAACGGGCAGGGCTGAAACATGGCGAACGCTTACTTGTCACCGGCGCGTCCGGCGGTGTCGGTTCCGGCATTGTCCAGCTTGCGCGAGCGCGCGGCGCAATTCCCTATGCACTCGTCGGACCTGGCAAGGAACAGGCGCTGCTCGATCTCGGCGCCGAAGCAGTCATCACGCGCGGCACGCAAGATATCGTTGCGGCGGTCAATGATGCAACGGGTGGGAAGCCCATCGATGTCGTTGCCGATCTCGTTGGCGGTGCGATGTTCAACGATCTTCTACGCATCCTGCGCGCCGAGGGCCGCTATACCACAGCGGGAGCGATCGGCGGACCGGTCGTGCAGCTGGACCTGCGTACCATGTACCTCAAGCAGCTCGCTCTGCATGGATCATCGCAGGGTACACGCGGCGATTTCCGCCGTATCGTGCGCTACATAGAGGAAGGCAAGATCAAGCCGCTCGTCGGCGGCGTCTATCGCCTGTCCGAGTTTCACAAAGCACAGACCGATTTCATGGCAAAGGGATTTGTCGGGAAACTGGTCGTGGTGCCGGACTCGAAATTCCCGCAAATGTAGGAGCGGTCTGGCTTACTGGCTGCTTTGGTTCGATTCGACCAGGGCGCCATAATTCTCGCTGGCGGCGCTCCATCGCTCCGCCGCAAGCTCGATGAATGCCTTGACCAGGGGCGAAAGGTGTCGGCTGCTCGGGTATATAACATGGAGGCCGCCGACCGATGTCGTGTAATCGTCGAGAACGCGGTGCAACCGCCCGTCCTTGATAGGAGTCGCAGCCGCCTGGTAGGGTATTTGGGCGATGCCGTAGCCTGCAATTGCAGCAGCAGTTACTGCCTGCATTTCGTTGGCGGCGAAGCGCCCAGACACTGTAACCGTTTCCTGGCCATGCAAGCCTTCCAACACCCAGTGCAGATTCGCTATCGACGGGCCGGCGATGACGCAGTGGTGGCGGGCGAGGTCCGCCGGCGCCAATGGCACGCCATGACGGGCGAGATAGTCCGGGCTGGCGCACAGAATTCTATGCGTAGAGCCGAGTTTGCGGGCGATCAGTGTGGAGTCTGGAAGGATCCCGGTGCGGAATGCGAGGTCTATACCGTTCTCGACCAGATTGAGCGTGTCGTCGGTCAGGCACAACTCGACTTTGGTTTTCGGATACGTCGCCAGAAAATCGAAAATCGCGCYGGATAAAAAGTGACCACCGAAGCCGACCGGAGCCGATATCCGGATTATGCCCGAAGGCTCTGCCCTCGCTTCCGCAAGCTGTAGATTTGCATCTTCAATTGTCCGCAGTGCCTGGCTGCTCTGTTCGTAGTAGAGACGTCCTGCATCCGTCACATTGAGGCTGCGTGTTGTGCGCTGAAGCAGGCGGACGCCGACCTCGCGCTCAAGCGCGGCAACGCGGCGGCTGACCGTCGTCTTGGGCATGCCCAGCAGCCGCGCGGCGGCCGTGAAGCTACCGGCCTCGATGACGCGAGCGAACACTACAATATCGTTGAGATCCAGCATTGTATCCAAATTCGGGACGATGTTTTCCAATTATAGACTATTATGGTTTAATGTGACAGGCCTTAACTTTGCTTCATTGGAAACAAAAGGAGCAGAGATATGACCACCAAACGAAACGTTCTGGTTACCGGCGCTACGGGTCAGCAAGGCGGCGCGGTTGCGCACGCACTGCTATCGGGAGGACATCGCGTCAAAGCACTTACGCGTAAGCCGGACAGCGATACCGCGCGGCGACTGGCGTCGGCAGGCGCCGAGATCGTGGCCGGCGATCTTGGTGACGCGACATCCGTTTTGAAGGCTGCAAATGACGTCGATACGATGTTTTTGATGGGCAACAGCTACGAGGCCGGGGTGGAGGCGGAAACCCGCCAGGGGATTCTTGCCGCCGACGCTGCAAAGGCTGCCGGTGTCGGACATTTGATCTATTCGTCCGTCGCCGATGCCGACAAGAAGACCGGTATCCCGCATTTCGACAGCAAATACCTTGTCGAGAAACATGTCGCCGGCCTTGGCATCCCCTATACAATCAGCGCGCCGGTCGCCTTCATGGAGAATATCGTCGCGCCGTGGTCGATTGGCGCGCTGCGCCAGGGCACGCATGCATTCGCGATGCCTCCCAAACGCGCTCTCCAGCTGGTAGCCGTGGCGGACATCGGAGCTTTCGTTGCCGCCCTGGTTGAGCGGCGCGAGCGCGTGTTCGGCAAGCGTTTTGATTTCGCCGGGGATGAGTTATCCGGCGAGGAGCAGGTGAAAATCCTCTCGCAAGCCATCGGCCGCCCGATCAACTATCAGGAAATCCCGATCGCCGCGGCTCGCCAGCAAAGTGAGGATGTGGCACTCATGTTCGAATGGTTCGACCGCGTCGGCTATGATGTCGATATCAGCGCCTTGCAGCGGGATTTCCCGGAAGTCAGCTGGCACAGTTTCGCCGGCTGGGCGCGCAAGTTTGACTGGAGTTTTCTTGAACAGACGTCTTCTACCTGAGCTCTTATAGACATCCCCGGGGCGATGAAAACCCGGGCGGAAGCGGACCAGCAGTAATCGCAAGATTGGGGTCCGCTTCCCATTTCACTTATTTGCTTGTGAAGTGGAGCGTCTGTTCCGCGTCGTCTGTGGTGTGTCCTTGTCAGATATTTCATTTTCCACCGACGCACTCAGTCTTTGATAAATGCCCRATCCAACGACCAACAAAACGCCGGTGAGCAGCAGGAGGGTAGGGTAAATCATCATGGGGACGTCTTTTTTCCCGGCCTCGAATACTGCAACCAATCCTTCGAGAAACACTGCGATGGCAATGGTCGAGATGAATTTCGTCAAACTCCTGCGTGCCTCGTCCGCCCGACGCATTTCACGGGCGCGAATTGCCTCTTCTTCCAACAGGTATTTGCCGACATCGAACACCGCGATGGCAATCACGGTGTATCCCACTGCTTCAAGCAGGGTCGTGCCGATGTCGGCACTGTATGTCAGCAAATCGCTCACAACTTCATAGGCAGCGTAAGCGATCAAACCGAAAGCCAGCAACATGAGAAACGCGCTGGCGACGCCAAATGCAATGCGGGTAACTCTGTCGAAAATCATTGCCTAAGTTCCCCTGAAAATTTCCTTGTAGATATCTCTGGTCTTGGAATCGCTTCAACTCGGTGGCCCATTTTGATGCGTCGCCGAGTCTGTGTTTTTCGGCTACCTCGATCATTGCACCACATAAGTTGCAGATGCACTAATCTCTCACTTTGTTACGGGCCAGTTTGCGCAGGGCACGCAAGTTTGACTGGAGTTTTCTTGAACAGACGTCTTCTACCTGAGCTCTTATGGACATCCCCCATGGCTCCTGCCGTTGCGATGGCTCCCGCAATGTCGGCAACTGCAGGGTGCTACACGCGACAACAGGTTCGCTCCGGTTAGACGGACCCGGCGCGTCGTGCGAACAAATGCAATAAGAAGCGCTGCTCCCGGTCCTCGAACAGGACCGCGATATCGAACCGCCGGCCCCCTCCCTCGCAGATATCGGTTTCTGGCGCATGGGAAATTATGCCGGTATGATCTGCTCGACAACCATTTGCGGGTATTGGCGTTCATATAGCCTTCGCCGCAATGGCGACGTTCTAGCTCTTCGAATGGACCTGCTCCCTCTGAACGAGCATCGTCAGAACAAAGACGCTTTCCCGAGATTCACATTGAGACTGGATATGAAACCCCAATGCCATATCCCGAAGAAAACTGCTCCGTTAATTATCAAAACGGAGCAGGTTTCCCTTTTTGCATCATTGCCACAAGGAAAACGCAGGCGAGGGCGCCCAAGGCCGCAACAGAGAAGCCGTCAATAAATGACAGCACGGCGGCTTGACGCGCCACAGCGGTCGCGAGCAAGCTCGTGGCCTGTGCAGTCGCAGCTGCTGGATCGCTTGTGTGCAGTCCTAAGGCACTCCGGAAAGCC
Organism: Phyllobacterium sp. P5_D12; assembly: GCF_054049495.1. Lineage (NCBI taxonomy): Bacteria > Pseudomonadati > Pseudomonadota > Alphaproteobacteria > Hyphomicrobiales > Phyllobacteriaceae > Phyllobacterium > Phyllobacterium sp. P5_D12. The sequence goes on from NZ_JBFUMG010000028.1 coordinate 11,542, forward strand.
GCTATCCTGTCGAGTGTCAATCCGGCGATCCCGTCGATGTGCAGGCCTATGAGGTTCGAATGAAGTTGTTCGCGTATGCGTACATAGGTCTGCATGAATGCAGTGCCAATTTCCCCGCCAAACAAGCGGCTGATCTGGATGAGGGCGCCGATCGTGAGCGCCTCGGCAGGGTTGATCGATCTCACGATCAATACCACCAAGGCCGTCAGTGCAAAGGATTGACCTAAGGCCTGTAGAATCTGCGAGGGAAGGAAATCGCTTGTTACCCATTGACTTGTCAGGTTCGTAGCCATCAGACAGGCTGTGCCAACCAGCGCGGCACCAATCGCAAGAACCCATCTCCCATCGACACGTTTGAGCAGCGCTCCAAGGGGGATCACGATGAGAAGTTGTGGAAGCGCAATCCAGAGCAGGACCGAGCCCACCTGAAGCTCGCGAAAATTCTGGACTGTCTGAAGGTAGGTGGGAATGATGTACGCCGTTGATAGAATTATGAACCGAAAGCCCGCGAGCAGGAGGAGCAGCAAGACCAGATTCTCGCGGAAAATCAGACGGATGTTTATGAAAGGGTGGTCCGTAACAAGTTCGCGGACGATGAACGCAGTGGTCAGCAAGAAACCGGATGCCAGCAACGCGCTGATCATGCCATTGTTGATCCAATCCAGTCGATTGCCCTGATCCAGACCCGCATACAACAAACTGAACCCGATGGCGGCGTAGGCCACACCTGGCCAGTCGAACCGGCGCAGAAGATCAATTTTGATTTCCTCCCGGGGGACGCCATGCCAAACACACACCGCCATAACCGGCAGCATCACGCAGTACTGCCAGGATATCCATGCCCACGACCAATTGTCGGAATACCAGCCCTCCAGAGATGCTGCTACATTAAGGGATAACTCGATATTCATCGCATAGATGGCGATGCCGTAGATGACCATGGTTACCGGGAGGCTCCGCACTATGAAACTGATCGTGAGTGGAATGAACGTTCCAGATCCTACGCCGGCCAGAAACTGCATGGTCAGGAATGCGGCAAGGTTGGGAGAGAATGGACCCAGAAGGCTCGCGATGAAAAACAGGATGATCCCGAGAAGCAGAATTCGGCGAACACCGAATATCGCGCCGAGATATGGCGATGTGACACCGATCAGCATCTGGCCGACTGCGAAACTGGTAGTGAACCAAGCCCCTTCGTCATAGCCTGCGCCAAGCGCCCCGCGCAGATCCGCAAGGCCAAAACTTGTCACACGGCTGCCCAGCGTGGCCATGACTGCACCCAGCATTACGCCGACGAGACCGATATACGGGCGGTACGAATCGATCGAAAGTCGGGGATGCTGTTCCGAAACCGGATGKAGGGCAATTCCCGCCGAGCTGAAGGGCCCTGCTTGGAGACTCATGGCTGTGGCGAGGCTTTGGCTGAACTGGGGTGTGGCTCTGTAGCGGACCTCGTGTCGACTGTCGCTTGTACCGACATTCCCGGCCGTACAAGCTCGCCAAGGGCCGGGTTGGCATCGAGCACAATCTTTACCGGCACCCGCTGCACGACTTTCGTAAAGTTGCCCGTTGCGTTGTCAGGCGGCAGTAGTGCGAAGGTCGAACCCGTACCTGGTGACCAGCTGTCCACATGGCCGGTCAGCACGACGCCGGGAAAGGCATCGACCGTTACTTTGGCGAGTTGACCCATCCTGATATACGTCAGTTGGGTCTCTTTGTAGTTCGCCGTTACCCATAAATTCGGCATGGGAACAACGGCGATGACCTGGGTCCCGACATTGACGAATTGACCGGGCCGAACCTGACGTTGACCGACAAGGCCGTCGGCCGGTGCCAGAATGCGTGTGTAACGAAGATTGTTCTCGGCGAGACGGACCTGCGCCTCCGAAGCCTTCACCTGCGCGGCAAGCAATTGCTCCTGCACGTCGARCCCGGCGAGCAGTGCGTTCTGCTGATCGAGCTGCGCCTTGCTCAATTCGAGCTGGGCATTGGCGCGCTTTTCGGTTGCGTCCGCTTGCTCAACCAATTGTTCGGTGCTCGCAATCCGCGTAYCGAGAAGCCTGTGCTGGCGGGTCAGCTCGAGGGACGACCGTACAAGGTCTGCATTCGCAGCCGCGATCGTCGCCTCGGCCTGTCTCACGAGGGCGCGTTGTACATCGCGTTGATGGGCCAGATTGGCAAGTGAAGCGCGCGCCGAAGCGAGGTTCGCTTCAGCAAAGGCAAGCTGTGCGCGGTAATCGGAAGGTTCAATTTCGACGATGAGGTCGCCCCTGGCAACGGCTTGATAATCTCCCACCGCGACATTAGCCACATAGCCGGAGACCTTTGCAGAAAGCGGAGTAACGTCTCCTGCAACGAAGGCGTCCTGTGTTGCCTGGAAACGGGCGTTGCCAATCCATTTATTCCAGTTGGCGGCAACGAGCCATGCCAGCAAGGCGACCACGAATACGAAAAGAACCCGTAGCAAGGGAAACAGCCATCGCCCGCCCTTGTTGCTCGCGGTGCCTCCCGTCGCTGTTGACGATCCACTCTCCAATTTGATTCCCTCAATGAGTTCGTTTGATCACTGCGATAGACTGGGAACGAGTACGTGCATTGACGGTTATATCGTGGCTTTGATCTCCTTGCCAATGTATGGCGAAGGCAGCGACATCAGCCGCCGCGCTGCGAGCCGAAAAGACCGCCCTACAGGCACAGCTTGCCGAGGAGAGGCGTTCGCGCCTTCGGGCATCCCAACTCTATGACGAAGCACAGAACGCGCCACGGCAGCGGCGGAGGCGAATAGGATATCCCATGAAATGCTTGAACAGACTATTCGCGGCGACGCTGCTCCCGGAAGCGCTTGGACTGCTGATGACGATCAGTGGGTGCGGGACAATCGAGCAAAGGCAAACTGAGCAGGTGATCGGGGCTGCAACCATTCAAGGACAGTTGGCGGCAGGGCCGGTTGCTCCAAAGAAGCCGGCCGAGTGCGAAAGGCATATGGAGCGCGTGAATCCCAAGGTTGGGGACAAGAACCGTTTCACGCAATACCGCTGGCTCTACAATGCTGATCTCATCGATGCGCAAATCGATCGATGCAACCGCTTCATGGATGATTGGGCAAAGGCGCAATGATGGTCGATCTATCTCTCAATGACATCTACAAGTCGATCGGAGCGCTCACAGCCGAAGTGCAGGGCTTGCGCCGGGACATGGAAGCGTCGGAACGACGTGCCTTTGCCGAGAACCGGGAAGCCGATGAAAAGCGCGCAATTGTTCATCGGCGGATGGACGATATTGTCAACGAGGTTGGTGACGTCAAGACCGATATCGCTACCATTACCGATCAGGTCAAGGACAGTAAGAAAGTCACTGACCAGGTGAAGCAATGGCGGGCAATGGGCTTGGGCGGACTAGGAGTCGTCGGGATTGCCTGCACGGCACTTGGTATCAGCCTTGCCAGCTCAAAAAAGCAGGTTGTGACCAGCTAGACCGATTTAGCGGGGATACGGTGAAGGAAGGCGACAACCGTCAAGGTCCGAACCTCGCCGGCATCGTCGGCCGCAGGCCGGCTCATTGCCGGACTACAACTACTCGTCGTCGATGAAGCAGTCCGGCATCATCTGGGACGAGGCAAATCTCGACCAGTTCATCGCCAATCCCGACCAGGTGGTAAAAGGCAACAGCATGAAACCCTATGGCGGCATTGCCGATGCCGCGCAACGCAAGACGATCATCGAGTTCCTGAAGTCGGGCGACTAATTCCTTTCGGCATGAAAACGGTCGGCACAATGGGCCACATTTCGTTCCTCATAGCATAGGAGAGAGGGCGGGAAAATACTGCAAAACAATAAACATGCTTTCCCGCGGAAGCCACCCGTCAGTACCATATCCAGGCCAAAGCTTTCTAGCGAGGCTTGGTGGACTGCCAGCCACGACGTCTCTCCCGCCACACACCGGTAAGCAATTTTTCGATTTCCTCCGCGCTATGCTGCTGGAAGCGACCAGCCAGCGTTACCGCCAAGGCGTAACGGTCTATCCGGGCCGGCCGCATCTCCTCGGCCCTGTCGGCTTGCCGGTTGATTTCGCGCGCATGAGTTCCTCGTCGTCTTCCATCATGATAGTCCCGCCTTTTCGCATATATTCCCATCGACCGTTTGTTTCCGCGGCAGCTCCGGACCGGCTACCATGGCAGCCATGAATTGTCTGCTTTGCTCGTGTCCTCCCTGGCCTCTATCATATCCACAAGTGCACGCTTCACCTCCGGCTCGGTCCAACCAGCTTCAATGGCCTCCACAATCAATTCTTTAAGGGCTTCAACCCGCCGTTCATTATTTTCCGCAATTGCCGTAAAGCGCTCTTGCAAGGCCCGCTCGCAGTCAAGACAGCGTTTAGGGTGTATAGCAGGTAGTACAGGTCCTTTAATCTGAGCCATAGGTCTCTCCAATCCAAGGCCAGGATGCACATAACTGCCAACAACGTCAGCATGGCGTCTCAAGTTGCATCTAATGACTGGCCGGAGTGGATCGCCGCCCACCGCGAGGGGCGAATTTTGATAGTTAGGGCCGCAGGCAATTCTAATAGGTGAGGCCGACGTCGTCACGACCACGCTAACGACGCCAGACCTCGGCCGAAGAGTTCGGCGCTCTCCGACAGATTACCAACTACGATAGCAAAGGTTCGTTCCGGCATGCATGCACGAATTCATCCTGATAGCATGCTCAATGTCCTCGCTCGACGCCGTCGTTCGTCCATTGGCGGACAAGTGCGGAACGATCCCGTCACTCATGTGTTGGAGAGCTAGCAGCCACATTTCAGGCGGGTTGGGATGACCAAAAAGGGACAAATCCGAGCACCCGCCGAGGTGTTCAAGCGCGGTCTTCGCCACAAGGACTTTGCGACGCATATTCAAACCGGACATAGCGTTCCGGAGAACGACGAAAGATTTCATGATCTCTTAGCCCGGCTGGATAAAAGCCGAGAGAGAGCAATCAGATCAGTAGAGATTGTTCTTCTTCAGGCACGTGCTCTGCTGTTCGCGATTAGCATCGTGCAAAGCTTTCATGTCCGCACTGTAGCGCTTCTCCTGCCGCCACTTCCGGGACCTTGCCGCTGCCTTCGCCTTCTGCTCGGGACTCGGTGGATTGGCAGCCAGCGGATTGGCAGCCAGCCATTTACGCAGTCTTGCAGCCGCCTTAGCTTTCTTGTCGGCCCTAGTCGTATCATCGCCTTTTGTCATGCATAATCTGTTGTCAATTTCAGGCGCATGAAAACGATCAGCACCTTGGGCCACATTTCGTCCCACATATCGCGCCACAAACCATGGGCGTCAGCAGGTTTCGGCCACAACGACCGGCTTCAARGTGAARTTCATCATCATACYAACAAAAAGGCGGTGGACTTTCGAGCACCSCCAATGTGGATAATGTTTGCAATAATCGATTTCATAAAATGTGCTGTAGCTGCTCTTTTTAAAGGCCCGGTCAACTGGAGTCTCAAGGATAGCCAACCGGGGCTATTGGCCTTGGGGCCTTGCACTCTCAACGATAGCATTAATCAGACGACGCGAGATCGGCCTAAAGGCCTACGAGCAAAAATCAAAAGACCTACACATCCTTATGTATGCGCCCTCGGACTACAAAAACATCAGTTCTGAGAGTTTTAATGCCCATCAACGTTCTTGGCCACGCACAAAGACTTTGCCCGCCAAGATACGTGTGATTGTAGACGGCTTGGTTCAATGGGGGCACGAATTCTCGGCCACCGCCACATAAGTTGGTCATCATACGACGCCTGAGATGTGCACCTCAATCAACCGCGTAATAGCTTTGCGCGCTTCCGCTTCGGGCCAACCCACCGACTTAGCGTCTTCCAATAGCTGCAGTAACGCCACTCCCGCATGCGCCTGGAATTCCACTTCCAAAGCTTCCTGGCAATCCAGGTCGTCGCGGTCATCCTGTGGCGGCATTATGGGCATGGTGGCTTTCCGTTGCTGTTCGCGGTGGTGATTACGGGTATGGTTAACAAAAAGTGAGGCTCGCCGCGGAGTTTCCCGAAGGGTGGGTGAAATTACGACGAGCCTCTGTTGCCAGGTGCGTGTGATGTCTGCCGGACAACGCTGCTCCAACTCTCATCAAAGTCATTAGTTCCGGTCAATCGTGTAGATTTCAGTGCTATCAGCAACGTCCCTTAGCCCCTTAAAGGATGTGTGACGCAGTTTTCGATCATGCGTCCATCCGCCGAATACGACTTCAGCTACGAGACTCGGTTCCGTAAACACCAGTGTCTTACCCTTGACCGGCGCCGCTGGCTTGTCGATGCGCATGGTATCGAGCTTTTGTTTCAGGTCGCGAGCCAGTTTGGACGAAAAGCCTGTACCGACGTTGCCGACATAAACGAGCCCATCTTGACTGTGCGCTGCAAGTAGCAGACTTGCGATTGACCCGCGTACCTTGACGGAAGGTTCATAGCCAATGACCGCAAAGCTTTCGCTGTTGCTGCATTTGATTTTGAGCCAGTCGCCGGACCTTCCGGAGCGATAGGTGCTGTTTCGATCCTTCGCGATGATCCCTTCAAGTCCGTGCATGCACGCGTTCCGCAGAAGGAGCTCTCCATCTGTATCGAATTCTTCCGAAAGCCGGATCGCCCCTACGGCATCCGCAAGCAGGGTCGCGAGCATCTGCCGCCGCGACGATAGTTCGATGCCGGTGAGGTCGTGACCGTCGAAGTAAAGCAAATCGAATGCGTAAAGGACTGCGTTCTTTGCCGCGCGTGTCGCCCGCCGGCCGCCGAGGTCCTGTTGCAACAGTCCGAAGTTGGGCAGGCCCTTTTCGTCAAGCACGACCGCCTCACCATCTAGGATCATGGTAGCCGGTCCGAGATCTTTCGCTGCTGCGGCTATGGCCGGAAAATAGGATGTCCAGTCGTGGCCACCACGGGTGATGATGCGCACCCGGTTCGGTTCTACATGTACGGCCAGACGATAGCCATCCCATTTGACCTCGTAGGCCCAGCCACCACCGTTAGGCACCTTTGTGGCGAGGGTCGCCAGTTGAGGTTCAATACGCGCTGGCATGGGATCAAGCGCAAGCTGCGATTGCCGCTTGTCGCGCGGCTTTATTGATTGGCTTTTGAGTGGTGCATTGAGATCGGTCAGAAGTCCGATTGTCTTCAATTTGCGTGTCGAGCTTTTTGCCATCCAATTCGAACGTGAAATGATCGGCATCAGTTCCGCACGGCCGGTAGTCAATTTTCATTATCCACCATTCTCAGGAGGAACCTCTATTGGCGCCAACCCCGGCACAGCACGTAAAAGGAAGTCCATAGGGTGGGCGCCCATCCCACGAGAGTTGAAACTGCTATTCTGTTTTTGCCCTGCTCGTACTTTTGAACCTGGGCGTATGAAAAGCCCATGGCCCTTCCAAACTTCTCCTGTGACATCCCGGCTTGAAGCCGAGGTTCCTTAAGCTTAGCCCCAATTTCAATGTCAATTTTTTTAGAATGATATACTGGCAACCTTGTGTCTCTCCGACGGTCTCTCTGAACGTTTCCATGCGATGTTTCATGAGGAAGTTTTAAGCGGAATTGCAGATCGGTCTCCGACTATAATTTTGTCTCCCCCATTTGTTGCAGGAAGTTCGCAGAGCCCGAGGGGGGCGTCAATCGCGTTTCTTTTCGTCGTGTCGAGCGTTTTGCCATGCTCCGGAACGATGTATGAACGCTGAGTTCCACACCTTCTGATAGACAATATTCATACGGAAGGTTTTTTTGTTGCTGCACAGCAACTAAAAGAAGAATCCATTAATCACACTATTCTTTGATCTCAACCGGCGGTTGCGGATGCATTCGAATCGCGTGTAGTGCTTTTGGACTATTTTGGGGCAGATCACGCGGGGCCATCATGAACGGCAGTGCTTTTGGAATTCTATTCACCAGCAAGGAAAAACTGCTGGCGGGCGCCTGAAGTAACTCATTGCGGGCATGGCATGGCCTTGACCGCGTCGATGGTCAGGTCTTCGGCTATTACGGGTGCAACGATGGTGTCAGCCGTATTGCAAATGAACCGGGAATCGATGCTGATCAGCCCCAGCTTGGCTGACAGGGGAGAGCTTCGATTGTTGGGATTTTTTCGCGCAATAAAGATGGCCGCGACCGGTGAGGTGCTGCAACAGATTGATACGCAGCTTCTAGGCGGCAGTTGCACCGTTTCCCTGCGCCTGAAACAGGAAAAATCAGGCAAATATGTCGTCTTGGCCGGTATCGCCAGTGGCAACTACCAGTACTATCCCATGGAGCGTCACGAGTTCATGGAGTTTGCCAACAATGTCGCCCAAATGAAAACGTTGTTGCTGCAAGAGCCATCAAACGGCTAGATATTTTGCAAAGGGTCGGTCGCGAACCGAGCCTGCTCAATCGGGCGATAATTAATGGGAAGTTCACAAGGGTCGGGGGCGGGCATCGATGGGAACGGGCCACCCCTGCGGGGGAGCGCGTGCGGGCCTGCGTTTGATATTCCGCTTAAGTCTCGGGACCCCTTGGGGTCGTCGGAAAATGTTGGATCACCTTCAGAAACCCTTTATCAAACAACAACAATGCCGCGGCAAACACTCGGGCGGTGTGCTAAAATAAGGAAGCTAGCAACGTAATCTACAGTACTGAAATTGGCATGAGGTGGTGGCAATGGAAATGCAGCAATCATTGAAAGACGTGACATTGTCGAGTGATCAGGCGCGCCGCCGTGCGATGGCGGAAAATCTTGTCCGGAGTTGGCCACGAGACCGAGCATGGAGTTTCGGATTTGCCTGGCGATGGGCTGTCGACAATCACTACGATCCAAAAAGCTTCCAAGATCTGTTGAGAAGGATCGGCATCGAACAAGGCTTTGGCACGATAAGCAACGTCAGGAAGCACACGATCTCGTCCAGACCATTCCTGCATGCCGTGATGACGTTTTCCGACAAAGGGCGCATGCAATCGGGGGAAGCCATGATCTTCCGCGCGGCGCGATCGATGAAGCCGTCAACAATCGGCTCGCTCTGCACTCAAGAGTTCCTTGACCACTATACTAGCGCTGACGTTTGGCAATTAACTGATCTCATTCGCGCCTCAGAGTCTTAATTTTTTTGCGAGCCGTGTCGGCCTGGAAAATGGCCGAAAACAACGCCCGGGGCAGCGGCAGTCACCTCAACTGAGCCTTTGTAGATTAGCAAAGGTTCAGTCGGCACCGGAGGCCCATCGCCGGTTTTCGCGAGAATTCGCGCGCGACCGCGTCGCGGGCCCCAAGGCCTCTATGCAAGTTATTGGCATCCCCTTTGACCTTTGCCTCCCATCCTCAATCAACCGTGCGCAAACTCTCAGCATAAACACCTAAACTGGTCCCACGGCCGATGACGAGGATGCGCCCTCCAGGTGTAAGACTCTGCCTGAAGTCGTTCGAGACGCCACAAATGCGGTCGGAGAAAAACGGTAGCCCTTGGAACTCAACTGGTGAGCGGCATCGTCTGTCACCGTACTGATTGGCCCGTACCACCGTAAACGGGAGTTCGACGTGATGGCCGACGATCGCAGCAAGAATCATCGAACGGCGATGACCGCTGCATTCTTTCCCAGAACATAAGAGAGGAAAGGAGCGGCCAAGATGCCAGCTTTTTTCGCCATCTCGCTTCCCGCGACATTGGCAGGGCCCTTCAGAACTTTGAGGACAGCCCAAGACACAAATGCCGCGGTGGCCATACCAGCAGCAAAGCCAGCTAAGCCGGTTGTAGAGACCCATTCAGTTGATGGCAGGAAGTTATAGCCGAGCATTGCTGCAAAAACTGGCAGGCAGCCGAGCAGCAGCCAGATCCCAAGCAGAGCCCTGATCGGTTTAGGTAGTAGCGATGCTGTCATTTCTTCATTTGGACCACTCATAGCCGGTGAGCCATCTTAGGTACCCGAAATAATGCCCGAGCCCGCCATCTCTTCCATGGCTTTTCTTGCTGGCTCGTCGCCATTGTCAGCTGCCTTCTTGAGCCATTCCGCAGCTCGGCTGTTGCTTTGCTCTACACCTCTACCACGATAGTACATGAGCCCAAGGTTGCGCTGCGCAACGGGCTCACCGAGCGCCGCGGCCTTATTGAACCAACTTAAAGCGGCTGCATCGTCCTGCTTCACGCCCTGTCCCATGAGGTAGAGGTAGCCGACGTTGGTTTGCGCACCGGCAACTTCCTGTACGGCTGCCTTATTCAACCACTCAAAAGCTAAGGTATCGTCCTTGGGAACGCCTTTACCTGCCAGGTACAACTGACCGATATTCGTCTGAGCTGGACCAAAACCCTGCTCGGCAGCCTTGCGATACCAGTAAACCGCGAGGTCATAATACTGGGCCACCCCCGAACCGACCTCATACATGTAGCCAAGATTGTTTTGTCCCTCCGGGCTACCTTGCATCGCCGCTTTGCGGTACCATTCGGCGGCCAACTTGTCGTCTCTTGGTACCCCATCGCCGCTGTTGTATAGTGCACCAAGGT
>NZ_JBFUMG010000029.1:0-21124 GCF_054049495.1 Phyllobacterium sp. P5_D12
GCCGTATTCCTCAGGCAAGGTGACACCGAGAAGGCCGGAATCGCCCATCAGCCTGAAAAGGTCAGGATCGGTCTTCTCCTCCAGATAGGCCTCTTCGATACGGGGCAGCAGCTCGCTTTGCGCGAAGGCACGGGCGCTGTCGCGGATCATCCGCTCGTCTTCGGTCAATTGATCTTCCAAGAGAAAGGGATCAGTCCAGACAAAGGACGGCTTCGAATTGGCCATTTGAGTTTCCTCCTTAATTGTGGAAAAGACCTATCATCAAATTTGTGTCCAAAGCCAGATGAATGTCCAAATGTTTCCTGAGGACAGCCAACCCGCCGGATTTCCGTCGAAGGACGAATCCAGTATAGGTTTTCGATGGCTATCAAGCAGCTGACCGAAACAATCATAAACCAGATCGCCGCGGGCGAAGTCATCGAACGCCCGGCGAGCGTAGTGAAAGAACTCGTCGAGAATGCAATCGATGCCGGCGCGACGCGAATCGATATCGTTACCGCGGGCGGCGGTAAGAATTTGATCCGCGTCAGCGATAATGGATCGGGTATTCCGTCTGACGAGCTAACTCTCGCCGTTGCGCGTCACTGTACTTCAAAGCTAACCGATGATGTCCATGACATACGCGCACTCGGCTTTCGCGGTGAAGCATTGCCATCGATCGGCTCGGTATCGCGGCTTTCAATGAAATCGCGGATAGCCGAGGCGGATTCCGGATTTGAAGTCAACGTTCACSGCGGACGCCTGGAGGGGCCGCGCCCGACGCCAATGAATGGCGGAACGATTGCAGAAGTGCGTGATCTGTTTTTTGCGACGCCGGCACGACTGAAGTTCATGAAGACAGACCGTGCCGAAGCTACCGCCATAAGCGATGTGGTCAAGCGCGTCGCCATCGCTTTTCCGCATATCCGCTTTTCAATTGCCGGAAGCGACCGCACACCTTTGGACCTTGCCGCAACCGGCACGGGATCGGCGGGTATGCTGGAGCGTATTTCGCAGGTGCTCGGCAAGGAGTTTCCCGAAAACGCCATTGCTATCGATGCAATGCGCGACGGTGTGCGCCTATCCGGCTTCGCTGGCATTCCTGCATTCAATCGCGCCAACAGCCTGCAGCAATTCGCCTATGTGAACGGACGCCCCGTCCGCGACAAGCAAATCTGGGGTGCCATGCGCGGCGCCTATGCCGATGTGATTTCGCGCGACCGGCATCCAGTCGTCGTGCTTTTCCTCAATCTTGATCCGGCTCTTGTTGACGTCAATGTGCATCCGGCCAAAGCCGATGTACGCTTCCGCGATCCTGGGCTGGTGCGGGGGTTGATCGTCGGGGCCATTCGCGAAGCACTCGGCCAATCCGGCATCCGCGCCGCGACCAGCGGCGCCGAGGCGATGCTGAATTCATTCCGGCGTGGCGGTATGGAACCAATCCGGCCAGCACAGCGCTGGCAGAGCGCAGCTGCGGTCAATCAGAACTACAATGCCCAACAATCGCCCTATCGCCCATTCGCAACGGAGCCAGCCGCACTGCATGGTGGAGAGGGTTTTGCGGAAACGGTTCAGGCCTTCCTTTACGATGGTGCAACGGCGCTTGCCGCAGACACACGGGCTGGGATGGCTGAGGCTCCACAGGAGCTGCTATCAGCGCCGCTTGGGGCTGCAAGAGCGCAGATCCATGCCAATTATATCGTCTCACAGACAGAAGACAGTCTGGTCATTGTCGACCAGCATGCGGCCCACGAGCGGCTGGTCTATGAGGCACTGAAAAACGCGCTCCATTCGAAGCCCCTCCCAGCGCAGATGCTGCTCATCCCCGAAATCGTCGATTTGCCGGAAGAAGATGTCGGGCGGCTTGTAGCCCACGCGGAGACGCTGGCGCGCTTCGGCCTTGGTATTGAATCTTTCGGGCCAGGTGCGATCGCCGTGCGTGAAACGCCCTCCATGCTGGGAGAAATCGATACGCAGAAACTGATCCGCGATCTCGCTGATGAAATTGCCGAACACGATACGTCGGACGGTCTCAAAGCCATTCTTGATCACGTCGCTGCAACCATGGCGTGCCATGGCTCTGTTCGCGCCGGACGACGCTTGAAACCCGACGAAATGAATGCCCTGCTGCGCCAGATGGAGGAAACTCCAGGCTCCGGTACCTGTAATCACGGCCGCCCCACCTATATTGAATTGAAGTTGACAGACATTGAGCGCTTGTTTGGCCGCAGGTGAGTCTTGACCGGCACGACCACGGGCGCCTAAATGAAATGAATTGATAAAACCGGAACGCATTTATGAACAGATTTGAAGGCCCTGGCTCGCGCGAAGCCAAAATCCGCTATCTCGACGGTGATTTCCAGGTCCTGTCGCCGGGCTCCTACGTCTTGTGTTCCATTACCTCCGAAAAGATCCCGCTTGACGAACTGAAGTATTGGAGCGTCGCGAGGCAGGAAGCCTACGCCGACGCACGGATTTCATTGGAGCGCGAGATCGAGATGAACCCCGCTCTGCGTCAACGCAGCAAGGCCTGAGATGCGCTCGAGGCGCGCGGTACTACTTTCGCTTCTTGCTGCCGCTACGCTGGCAAGCGGCTGCACCACAGATAGCGCCAGCCGCGAGCCGGCCTATAGCGGACCAACGAAAACCATACGCGGCTATCTGCGAGGTTCTCCCTATACGTGGCTTACGGCAAGTTCCGTCGTATACATCAATGCCTATGACGCCACAGGAGGGAATTCCTCCCACATGCCCAAGATCGGCGGGACGAGTTTCACACTCAACCGCAACGGCTATTTCCCCGTGGCATATGAAATCGAGATTCCAGCGAGTGGATCGGTGCCGCGCGTTGCGCTTTCCGTCGAAATTCGGCGTGGAGGCACCATTCTTTTCTCGAATGACCGCAACTTCAGCCAGACGACCGGACACAATCTCGATATACCCATGCGTGAAGCACCACCGAGGATCCGGAATTTCCGCGGGCGGTTATGAGCGTTTAAGAGAACGCACCCTGGCGCGATCTCGCGTTTCCCGAATGATGCGTAACGCAGTCTGAGGAGGACTGAAGACGAGCTCCACCTCCAGAACCAGGACCCGCGACACGAACTGTTTCACGGCCGGGCTACCGTCCAGCAACCGCACCTGGTCTTTTGCCGTTGTAATCAAGGTAAGACCGTCCTTGCCGGCGTCCCTTACAAGATCGGCAACGTCTTCGTCCTTATAGGGATGATGGTCGGGGAACGATCTTGTTTGCTCGACCTTGGCACCCGCCTCTTCAAGCGTCCTGAAGAATTTGGATGGATCGCCAATGCCCGCAAAAGCGAGTAACGGTTTATCTGCTATCCCTTCCAATGCTTTGGGTTTGAGGACGGCCTCGTAAACGGGCTTCGCCGCACGCGCAGCGTTCCGGACCAATTTGTCAGCGCCGTTGGCTGTGCCGATCTTCAGCAACGCGTCGGTACGAACCAACTGGTCGATCAAGGGCGCGCGCAAGGGGCCACCCGGGAAGACGTGGCCATTGCCGACACCACGTCCGGCATCGACGACGAGCAGAGCATAGTCGAAGTGAAGACGGGCGCTCTGGAAGCCATCGTCCATGATGATGAAGTCGCATCCCGCGTCCTGCAGGGACTTCGCACCGGCAACGCGGTCTGTGCACACGACCACCGGTGCGTGCCGCGCGAGCAGCATTGGCTCGTCGCCGACATGGCGGGCACTGTCGTGGTCCAGATCAACGCGGTGCAGACCGGAGAACGCGCCGCCATAGCCACGCGAAACAATGCCTGGCTTGAGACCCGCTGCAGTCGCCGCCTGTGCAAACGCTATTGATGTCGGCGTTTTGCCTGCTCCGCCCAGGGTAAAGTTGCCGATGCACAGTACAGGTACAGGTATGGCTGGCGGTTTGGCCCGCCGAATACGCCGTCCGGCAACCATTCCATATATTTTTGAAAGAGGGCTCAGAGCCCGAGCGCGCCAGTCCGGTTTCTCCCACCAGAACGGAGGCGCCTCACTCGTCATTTCCAGCCGCCTTCGCGATTGCTCAGACGTGCCTGAAGAACCAGCGGCTGAATAAAAGGCTCAAGCGCTGTCATGGTGCGGGTCAACGAACCGCGCATGTCTTCGACCGTCTTCAACCCGGCATCAATCATGATTTGGCGTTCTGCGGGGTTGTTGAAAAGATAATTCACCGCGCCAGCCAGCATGTCTTTGTCGCGCACAAGCTTGGCGCCGCCATTTTTGATCAGACGCTGATAGGAATCGCGGAAATTCTGGACATTTCGCCCGGAAAGAATAGCGGACTTCAGCATGGCAGGTTCAAGAGGGTTTTGCCCGCCTTGGGCTGTCAACGAGCGGCCGACAAAAGCGATTTCCGTCAGCCGCAGATAAAGTCCCATGTCGCCTATGGTATCGCCAAGATAAATGTCGGTATCGGGCTCAATCTGGTCACCGCGGCTACGCAGCGCGACCTTCATGCCCAACTTCTCAATCTCGGCTGCAATCTGCGCTGCACGATCCGGATGGCGGGGAACGATGATGGTCAGCAAGTCGCGATGCCTGGCCTTCAGCATATGGTGGACCTGCGCGACGACCGCCTCTTCGCCCTGGTGGGTTGAAATGGCTGCCCATATCTTGCGCGGTCCGATCATGCGCTGAAGCGAAGCAAGCTCTGCGTTGTTTACCGGCGGCACGGCCGTGTCGACCTTCAAATTGCCCGAAACTGTCACCGGTCTTGCACCAAGCGCGCGGAACCGTTCGCCATCGACTTCGGATTGGGCGACGACATGCGCAAGGTTTTCGAACAAGGCTTCGGCGATTGACGCGCGCCTGTGCCACGATGCGAAAGAGCGATCCGACAAACGGCCGTTGACCAGAACTTGCGGGACCCGGCGCGTCCCGAGTTCGAGGATCGTCATCGGCCAGATTTCGGATTCGCAGATGACTGCGAGATCTGGCTGCCAGTGGGTTAGAAAACGATCGACTGCAGGCTTCAGGTCGAGCGGAACATACTGATGAATGACGCGGTCGCCGAGGCGTTCCTGCACCATCTTCGCAGATGTGACGGTGCCCGTCGTCAGAACCACATGGATGCCTGTGTCAATAATTGCTTCCACAAGCGGTGTGACAGCCGACGTCTCCCCGACACTGGCCGCATGAACCCAAATGAGTGGACCCGAAGGGCGGGCAACGCTCGCATTGCCGTAGCGCTCACCATGACGGCCGCGCTCTTCCTTGCCTTTGCTCGCGCGGAAAGCCACATAGGCGCCAACGATCGGGAAGGCTGCTGCACCGACCCATCGATAGGTGCTCAGGACAAATCGAGCCCAACGTTCACTCATACCCTACCATCCACCAACTCATGCACTCGAACGGTGTTCGCATTCAAACTGTTGGTCAATTCGACACGTTTGGCTTCAAGCATTGCATCGTCGGCATCCTCCGGCACGAAAATAGGGTCGCCAATAATCAGCCCCGACTTGCCAAAGGGCAAGGGAATGGTGGTCTTGTCCCAGCTCTTCTCCAAGACTTTTCGTTTGGACGTCAGGTAGCAAATCGGAAGAATTGGACGGCCAGACAGCTTGGCAAGAAGGACGACGCCAATTCCGGATTCACGCGGCGTCCCGTGCGGGATATCAGCAATCATGGCAGCGGTCTTACCGTCCTTGAGGGCTTTTTTCAAGGCGAGCAAGGCGCGCGCACCACCTTTTACCGTCCCCCTAGCCCGATCTCTCCCGCCGGACCCGCGTACGATCTCGACGCCAAAGCGTTCAGCGACGCGTGCATTGAGTTCAGCGTCCTTGCTTTTCGAGAACATGGCAACAAAGCGAACACCACGCGGCATGAGGAATGGCGCCATCAGGTGCTGGCCGTGCCAGGCAACCGCGATGAAAGGTTCGCCACCGCGTTTCATTTCCTCAAGATCGGAGGAACCGGGAAGCCTCGGGTTGGTAGCATTGACCAGCCGGAAAAACTGCGTGATCAGAAAAGCGATCATCGAGCGGACCATCGGCGAGTTTGCCAAGGGGCCACGTACCCTTCGCCAAAAACGTTTCAGCATCCCGCTTTTTCGCCGGGGAGACTTGGTTGCCACTGGGATGTGTTCACTCATGCCGATAGGTCGGGACCGCACCAGCGATCAGTCCGCCTTGCCTGTGACTGGATCCAGCAACTTATGCATGTGTACGATAAAATAGCGCATGTGTGCATTATCGACCGTCTGCTGTGCTTTGGATTTCCACGCGCGCTGTGCGGTTTCGAAATTTGGGTAGATGCCGACAATATCGAGCTTGTCGAGATCGCGAAATTCAACACCGCCCAGTTTCTTCAGCTCGCCGCCAAAGACGAGATGAAGCAGTTGCTTTTGATCTGATGTGTTTTCGCTCATGGTTGYCCATCCAAATGATCGAATTGAAGTTACTGCCTGTTTATCCGAAGGCGGTTTCGGCGACAACGGCCAACATGTTATCCATTAGTAGACCGCTGGCTGCGACGAGCGCCTCATGCCGGTAATCGCCGGTGCTGGTGTTGCGTAAGCCGTAAGTGAGCGGCTTGCCATCGGCTGTCAAGACATTGCCGCCCGCCTCCGAAAGGATGAGGTCCGCCGCAGCCAAATCCCAGTCATGCGAGTTGGGGCGCACAAAAGTTCCAGCAATATCGCCACGCGCCACCATGGCGATCCGATAGGCCAGCGAGGCCACATAAGGAGCATGTTCGATGGAGGAAAGGAAACGCTCGGGCAGTCTTTTCAAAAACGCACCAGGACCCGCTATCTTGAATGGCTGGTTCTCGGCCTGAACGCGAATAGCACTGCCATTTTGCTCCGCGCCGAAACCCGGCAATGCCGTGAATATTTCCTCGCGCGCAGGACAGTCGAGCACACCCGCGACAGGCCGCCCATTTTCAATGACGGCAACGCTGACACACCAGACATCCTGCCCTTCGATAAACGCTCGAGTTCCATCGATCGGATCGACCACAAAGAACCGTTGTCTCGGTGAGGCTACCCGTTCATCGAGGGTCTCTTCCGATATCCAGCCATAGTCGGGCCGGGCCGTCAGCAACATGTCCTTCAGATACTTGTCTGCAGCAAGGTCTGCCTCCGTGACCGGCGAATTGCCTGTCTTCATCCAGATTTGCGGCGCTTGCTTAAAATACGAGAGCGCTATTCGACCTGCTCCCTCTGCAGCCTCACGTATCAGTTCGAGATCTTCGCGGTTTTGTTTATTTGCCGGCAAGAGTCATGCCTTCGATCAGGAGAGTCGGGCTGGCAACACCGAAATTACGATCAATATCGTTGGCGGCAACCAGATTGAGAAACATCTCTTTCAGGTTGGAGGCGATGGTGACTTCGCTCACCGGGTAAGCAAGTTCGCCGTTCTCGATCCAGAATCCCGAAGCACCTCGACTGTACTCACCGGTGACCATATCCACGCCATGGCCGAACAGCTCTGTAACGTAGAAGCCCGTCCCGACAGAACGGATGATTTCTTCGGGTGTCTTGTCTCCGGGTTCTATAGCGAAGTTGGTCGAAGATGGGACAACCGTCGAACCAGAACGCACACCCCGGCCATTTGTGGTCAAGCTCAATTCCTTGGCTGTCGAGGTCGACAGGAACCAATGCCTGAGTACACCATTCTCAATCATGTTGAGCGGCACGCCCTCCATCCCTTCGCCATCGAAGGGACGTGAGGAAGGGCCGCGAACCCGCAATGGATCGTCGGTGACATTAATCGCGTCCGAGAGAATTTTCATCCCCATGCGATCCTTGAGAAAACTGGTCTTGCGCGCAACCGATGCCCCATTGATCGCACTGGCGATGTGACTGGCAATGCCGCGGGCAACGCGCGGATCGAAGACGACGTTAACGCGGCCGGTCTTTGCCTGACGTGCATCAAGGCGCTTGACAGCACGCTCGCCGGCAGAGCGACCAATGGCTTCAGCATCTTCCAAAGCCTCGAAATAGATACGCGACGAAAAATCATAGTCGCGTTCCATGGCAGTGCCGCTTCCGGCAATGGCACTTACCGAGCGCGAAAAGCGCGAACCCATGTACTGCCCGGCAAAGCCGCCAGACGTAACAAGCACAAGCCCACCCATTCCCGCCGACGCCGATCCGCCACCCGAATTGGTAACGCCTTCGACAGCAAGAGCTGCTTCTTCCGCGGCCAAAGCTGCCTCGGTCAATTGCGCTGCGTCGACTATCGTCGAATCATAAAGATCGAGGTCACGGATGTTGCGCACGAGATTTTCGGGGGCCGCGAGCCCTTCGAATGCGTCGTCCGGTGAAACTTTGGCCATGGCGACGGCGCGCTCCGCCAAAACTTTCGGATCAACGCCGGCATTGGCCGAAACACTCGCAACCTTGCGTCCGACGAATACGCGCAATGAAAACTCGTCGCTTTCCGAGGATTCCGTCGATTCGACTTTTCCGAGCCGAACAGTCACGCTCGTCGAGCGCGAACGTACGACAACCGCATCGGCGGCATCAGCCCCCGCACGCTTTGCAGCTTCCACAAGTGCCGCCGCATTGTCTACGAATTCGCGGGAATTTACCGGCTCGGTCATTTTCGTCTCTAACGTTGATTGCATGATAGGATGCAAGGACTTATCTGACGAAAGTCAGATGCATTCCTTCCTATATGGTGCAAATTGGGGTCTATCAAGGCAAGCTAACGCAACAATCTCACAGCCGAGGTCACAAATATATGCTCTCGCAAAGCGGCAACCTCTATTTTCAGGCACTGGCACTTCTCGCGGGGGCAATAATTGCGGCGCCGCTGTTCAAGCGTCTTGGGCTCGGCACGGTTCTCGGATATCTCGCTGCTGGCCTACTGATCGGACCTCTGGCCAATCTCATTACCGACGGCGAACAGGTCCTGCATTTCTCCGAACTCGGCGTCGTGTTCCTGCTTTTCGTCATCGGTCTCGAATTGAAGCCCTCGCGTCTCTGGACATTGCGCCATGCGATTTTCGGCCTTGGTGCCGCGCAGGTCATCGTAACGGGTGCTGTGCTTACCGGGATGATCCTCGCATTCAACTTGATGATGTGGCAGGCGGCAGTTGTGACCGGGTTTGGTCTGGCACTGTCTTCGACAGCATTCGCCATGCAGATATTGGAGGAGCGCGGCGAAACAGCCACGCAGCACGGTCAGACTTCGTTCGCCATCCTGTTGTTTCAGGACTTGGCCATCGTTCCCTTGCTGGCGATGATTCCTGTCCTTGCGCCTGGCTCTGCCCAGCACGAGGCGGATCCGCTCGGCCAGTTTCTCATCGCGGTCATCTGCATTGGTGCAATCGTCGCAGTCGGACGCTATCTCCTCAACCCCCTGTTTCGCTTCATTGCCAATACGGGCGCGCGCGAAGTCATGATTGCCGCGGCGCTATTCGTCGTGCTCGGTGCAGCTGTTCTGATGCAGTTCGCCGGGTTATCGATGGCCATGGGCGCCTTCATCGCCGGCGTTCTTTTGGCGGAGTCTTCCTACCGGCATGAGCTCGAAGCCGATATTGAACCATTTCGCGGTGTGTTTCTCGGCCTGTTCTTCATGGCAGTCGGGCTCTCGCTGGATCTCGATGTCATTCTCTCCGACTGGCTGGCAATCCTGCTTGCAGTACCGGTCTTCATGGCGATCAAGGCGCTCGTCGTCTATCTGCTGGCACGGCTCTTTCGCTCCGATCACAACGATGCAATCCGGATTGCTTTCTTTCTACCGCAAGGCGGCGAGTTCGGCTTCGTATTGTTTTCCGCCGCCGCTGCATCTGGCTTGATGAGTGTGTCCACAGCCTCAGAACTGGTGGCCGTCGTAACGCTTTCGATGGCCGTCATGCCGTTATCCGTCGCGCTTGGAAACAAGTTTCTAGCCAATACGAATGCGCAAGACGAGATCGACGAGGACTTCGATGGAGCGGGTGCGGATGTGATGATGATCGGTTTTTCGCGCTACGGCCAGATCGCGGCGCAAATTCTGCTTGCTGGCGGGAGCGATGTGACTGTGATCGACGCGTCCGCAGATCGGATACGCGCGGCAGGACGATTTGGATTCCGCATTTATTTCGGTGATGGCACGCGCAAGGAAGTTCTGGAAGCTGCAGGAATACGGCAAGCCAAGATCGTTGCCGTCTGCACGCACATAAAAGAAACGACGGATCAAATCGTTGAAATGATCCAGGCGAACTATCCGGATATCAAGCTGTTCGTCCGTTCGTATGACCGCGTTCACACGTTGAAGCTACGAGCGCGCGGGGTTCACTACGAGCTACGCGAGACCCTGGAGTCCGGCCTGGTGTTTGGCCGCCGCACGCTGGAAGAACTCGGGGTTAGTGAAGAACTCGCCCATGAAATCATGGAAGATATCAGGCGGCGCGATGAGGACCGGCTGCATATCCAGGCGTCGGAAGGCCTGACAGCCGGCAACGATCTGTTGTTGACGCGACCGGTAACACCAGAACCTCTGATCAAGCCGACGCGCGAAGCCAAGCGTATCGATACGGTTCCTGATGAAGAAATGGAGCCCGACGCCACTCCGGCTGAGTAGGAGTATTCACTCCAGTTCGCGATGCTCGACATAGGAGGCGGCATCGACCGCGCGTTTCAAATCTTCCTTGATGCCCGCCGAATCGCGCAATACCTGCTCGACGCGGAGAAAGTCGAGAACACCGAAGCGTGCGACGTTTGGGCGGAGGAAAATTGCCGGCGGATCGGTACGCAGGCGTGTCGCGATGATCGACTGCATCATCAGCTGACTGGCGCCGAACATCGCATCAATGGACGACGGAAACTTGCCGAGATCGCCTTCCGGTCCACCAACGACATCGATAGCGATCACGAACTGCGCCTTGTCCTTCAGGTGATCGAACGGAACAGGGTTGTAGATGCCGCCATCGATGAGAATGCAATCGTCCCGAAGTACGGGGCGGAACAATGCCGGTATGGCTGCTGAAGCGGCGATGGCGCTATAGAGATCACCCTCGGCGATCGGTACCTCTCTTTGACCGTAGAAGTCGGTGGCGGTTACGCTCAGTGGAATAGTCAATTCTTCGAACGTGTCCGGGATACGATCGGGAAGAAAACTCTTGAGCACCTTTTCGATATTGAACTGGCTGAAGCGGATACCACCGCCCAACATTTCGCCAAAACTGGCAGGACGCATACGCCACAGCCGTGCCGCAATTTCAGCGCGCCGCGACAAGGTGGCGATCGCGTACTCGCGAATGTCACGGCCGGACATGCCTGCCGCCATGCCAGCGCCCATGATTGCACCTATGGAGGAACCGGATATTGCCGTCGGCCGTATGCCAAGCTCGTCCAGGGCCTCGATGACATTGATATGAGCGAGCCCCCTCGCCCCACCGCCGCCAAATGCAATGGCGAAAGTCGGCATGTCGGTGGGACTACCCGCGCCGCTCCGCTCATCCATCTCTTGCAGATCGCGAGCGATCATGGCGCTCCCATCCTTCTCAGGATTGTGGCGATCCGACGATGAGAATAGCCGGATCCGTTTCAAGCAATTTTTTGGCCGCGGCTTTCACCTGATCGAGCGTAACAGCATTGATCAGCTCGGCGCGCTTGTCGATATAGTCCCGGCCCAGATTTTCGTCCTGCAAGCCGATAAGCGTACTGGCGACAGCCGACGACGAGTCGAGATTGTTCACGGCATAGGATCCGACAAGGTATTTCTTGGCCTCGACAAGTTCGTCTTCCGTCGGGCCGTCCTTGGCCATCTTGGCGATCTCGGTTTTCAAGATCTGTAGGGTTTCGTTGGCGCGATCAGCCCGGGTGGCCGTGTTCACCATCAGCGCCGCCATATGATCGCGGGTAACGAGATTCGACCCCGCCGAATAAGCAAGACCGCGCTTTTCGCGCACCTCGTTGTAAATACGGGAAGAGAATGTGCCTCCGCCGAGAATATGGTTCATGATGTAGGCGGGAAAGAAATCTGGATCCTGACGACGAACACCGGGATAAACCATGGAAATCGATGTCTGCGGCAGAGCGAAATCGACGCGCGTAATTTGACCAAACGCAAGCTTGGCTTCACTGATAGTCTCGAGTTCAGCTTTCTCAGGAAGGTCGCCGAATACCTTGTCAAGCAGCGGACTTAACTCTTCCGGACTGATCGAACCGACCACTGCAACGATCAGATTATCGCGGGCGAAATTGCGTTTGTGAAAGGTTGCCAGATCATCATGGGTGATCGAATTCAGGCTCGCTTCAGTGCCTTCTGAACGACGCCCATAGGGATGATCGCCATAAAGCACTTCTGCGAATTTACGTCCGGCGATCGTGTTGGGATCGCGTTCAGACGACTTGATCCCTGCAACAATCTGCTGACGAATCCGGTCAATCGGGGCTTGATCGAAACGAGGCGTGTTGACCGCCAGTGTCAAAAGATCAACGGCTTGATCCCGCTTCTCGGCGAGCATACGAATGGATCCCGTAACGTCGTCATCGTCGGCGTTGAAGCCCATCTCGGCGCCGACGTCGTCAAGCTTCTCCTGAAAAGTTTCCGAATCGAGATCCCCGGCGCCTTCATCGAAGAGGCCGGTCATCAAATTGGCAAGACCTTCCTTGCCGTTAGGATCCTGTGTCGATCCGCCCTTGAACGAAAAGCGCATGGAAATCAGCGGGACGAAATCGTCCTGCACCAGCCAGGCCTTGATGCCTTTCGGCGAGACAACTTCCTTTATTTCGACTGCATAACTCGGAGCAGCAGAAAACAGGATCAGGAAAAACAGGGCGGCAAATCGCTTCATGATTGGCGCGGTCATTGGACGGCCCCTTCTGCAGGCGCTTCTGGTTGTTGTGCTTCTGCGGGCTCGTTGTCCGATTTCTGATCAGGTTTGCCGTCCTCGGGCATGAGATAGCTCGTGACAGAGCGGCTATCGACAAGATAGCGCTGCGCCACAGTCTGGATATCCTGAACCTTTACCGCACGGATGCGGTCTGGCCATTCCTGGATGTCCTGAATGGTTTGTCCAGTCGAGAGCGTCGAGCCATAGATTCGCGCCATGCCAGCCTGACTGTCACGGGCGAAAATCACGCTTTTCAGAAAACGATTGCGCGCCTTCTCAAGTTCATCTTCCGTTACGCCATCCTTGATGATTCTGGCGATCTGAGCGTCAATACCAGCTTCAACTTCGGTCAGGGTCGCTGTACCGCGCGGCGAACCGTAGACACCGAAACTGCCGGTATCCAGCGACCCGCCTTGATAATACGCGCCGGCGCTTGCAGCAGTTCCGTCGGTGATGACCAGTGATTGGTAGATGCGGCTGCGGTTGGATCCACCCAAAATTTCGCTTAGGAGATCCAAGGCTTCAGCTTCCCCCGGTTTGGCACTGGTATAGGAAGGAGCAAGCCACATCTTCTGGAAACTCGGCTGCGAGACCCGCGGSTCGGCCAATGAGACAGTACGCTTGGTATTCTGCTCCGGCTCCTGGGGACGCTCGCGTTTTCCGGGCTCTGCCCGGCGCGGAACCTTGCCATAAGTCTTTTCCGCAAGCGCCTTCACCGTAGCCAGATCGACATCACCCGAGACGACAAGCGTCGCGTTATTCGGGGTGTAATATTTGACGTAAAATGCGAGCGCGTCCTTGAGATTCAGCTGCTGCATTTCGTGCAGCCAACCAATTACCGGCATCCGGTAGGGATGGTTCTGGTAGAGCGTTGCATTGACCTCTTCCGCAAGCAAAGCTGAAGGGTTGCTGTCGGTCCGCGAGCGGCGCTCCTCAAGCACGACGTCGCGTTCGGTCTTGACCACATCGTCATTCAAAATGAGGTTTTCCATGCGGTCGGCCTCATAGGTCATGACCATTTCGAGAGCCGATGGGGCGACCTGCTGATAGAACGCAGTGTAGTCGTAAGAGGTAAAAGCGTTTTCCTGTCCACCGATCTCGGCAACCTTGCGGGAAAATTCACCAGCTGGATAGGTCTTGGTGGCTTTGAACATAAGGTGTTCAAAGAAATGTGCGATGCCAGATTTGCCGGGTTCTTCATCTGCGGAACCGACGTGGTACCACATCATGTGGGTGACGACAGGCGCGCGATGATCCGGAATCACGACGACTTCGAGTCCGTTGTCCAGATGGAACGACGAAACGTCATCTTTATTGGTTGTCTCGATCGCCTTCGCGGTTTGCGGAACCGTATCTGCACGCGCTGGAACGAAGGAAACAGCCGCAAGGGTCGATGCGCCGACCAGGACAAATACCGCAAGGGCGCGGCTTAAAACGAAGGACATACAGATCGATCCAGTTCTGTTTCACAAAAAGCGATACAATCGCGGTCTTTACGACTTCAATGTGACAAGCCGTATAACCGTTCCGCCGTATGGACGTTCTTCAACCACGACAAATCGCGGATCGAGCTCGACCATCGCTTCAGCCTCTTCCTCAAGCACTAGAAGTGTGTCTGGATTGAGCCAACCGCCGTCAAGTGCGGATTTGAATGCCATCTCGCCGAGGCCTCTCCCATAGGGGGGATCGGCAAAGACCAGATCAAATGGCTCGATGGTGCCTGCGTCGCCAAGTTTCGTCGCATCACGGCGGAATATCTTGGTGTTACCGAGCAGACCGAATGCCTCGACGTTGGTGCGGATCAGTCCGCGCCCTTCCGTCGATTCTTCAATGAACACACCATAGCGAGCGCCGCGTGACAATGCCTCCAGGCCCAGTGCGCCAGTCCCGGCGAAAAGGTCGAGTACGCGCGTCGATTCAAACTTTTCCGGATAGTTGTGCACCAGAATATTGAAAAGGCTTTCGCGCGTACGGTCAGTCGTCGGCCGTATTGCGTTGGAGGCGGGCGTCGCCAAGGCACGCCCGCGAAATTTGCCACCGACAATTCGCATGGCTTCAGGTCCTAGGATTTGGGTTTGTCGCCACGCGGAGGACGACTTGCGCCGCCACCGGTCCGGCCTCTCGGTGGACCTTTGGGCCCGCCATATGGCCGGTCTCCGCTTTTGCCATCCTGACGGCCGGCCGATCGCGTCGGCTTGCCACTTGCCCCGTATGGACGTTCGGAACGCGCTGGGCGATCACCCTGAGCCGGACGCTCACCCCTCGCTTCCCGCTCCTTCAATTCGGCACGCTCCCGCTTGCCGACGCGCGGCGGGCGATCCGGACGAGGTCCGTCCCTCGATCCTTCCGGCCTTGCCGCGCTAAATGCGCGCTTCGGTCGTTCGGCGCTGTCGCCTTCGCTTCGTGGGGAGCGTGGAGAAAAACTGCGTGGCTTGTCGCCGGCATAACCAGCTGACGAACGACCGCCGGTGGGGCGATCACCGACAGGACGATCACCGGCGGGCCGGGCGGAGCCTTCGCCGAAACGCTTCGGCTTGTCGGCACGCGGACTGTCCGAACGGTTTCGCTCTTCTCGTGCTGCCACGGCCTTCGCCCTCGCCTTGCCCATCGGACGCGCACCAGGCGCCATCCAGACATTGGCGCCGCGAGACTTGCGCGGAGCTCCGGCTTCGTCTTCCTTGCGCTCCCGATCAGCTTTCGATGACACGCCGTGTTGGGCGCGCGGCTTTCGATCGTCTTCGCCTGGCGCGCGTGCCGGGCGATCCTCACGACCGCTGCGAGGCACTGCCGGCCGCTCATTACGATCCGTCGTCCAGCGTGAGAGGGACTCCTCACGCTTCTCGTCCTTCGATTTACGCGGCCCACGMGCTTTGGCGACGGGAGCGCTGGAAATCCACTCGGATGAGCGACGCTCCGGACGCTCGCTTGGCTGCTGGACCGCCTCACCCTTCACCGCATCATTTGAGAACACGTTGATTATCGGTGCCTCGAAATCGGCACCCGAGTCCTCGATCAGCCGTTCCCCAAGCTGGTCGCGCAAGGTTCGGCCATTCATTTCGCGTACCGAGCCTTCCGGCAGGTCGCTGAGCTGGAACGGTCCGTAGGAAATGCGGATCAGCCGGTTGACTGAAAGTCCAAGTGCGCCAAGTACATTTTTGACTTCACGGTTTTTACCTTCGCGCAAGCCAACCATGATCCAGACGTTCGAGCCCTGTTCACGTTCCAGGGTCGCTTCGATCGCGCCGTAGAAGACGCCATCGACTGCAATGCCATCCTTGAGCGTATCGAGCTTTTCCTGGGTAATGCTACCATGAGCACGAACACGATAGCGGCGGAGCCAGCCGGTGGACGGCAATTCAAGAGCGCGGGATAGGCCGCCATCATTGGTGAGAAGCAGCAAGCCTTCCGTGTTGATATCGAGTCGACCGACGGAAAGGACGCGCGGCATATCCTTTGGCAAGGATTCAAAGACAGTCTGGCGCCCTTCCGGATCACGGTTGGTCGTCACAAGTCCCGCGGGCTTGTGGTAGAGCCAAAGACGCGTGCGTTCCTTTTGCGGCAAAGGCTTGCCATCGACTTCGATGCGATCAGCAGGCATGACATTGATGGCCGGGCTTTCGAGCCGCTTGCCATTGACCGAAACGCGGCCCGCAGCGATCATCGTTTCGGCCTCGCGCCGAGAAGCTATGCCCGCGCGTGCCAAGCGCTTGGCAATACGCTCGCCTTCTTCGGCCGGTGCTTCGTCACGCGAGGGTTTGCGCTGGTCGACTCCGCGTTTGGCGGGAGCGGCGCCATCGAACTTGCGTGGGCCTCTGGCGCGATCGCCATCATTGCCTCGCTTGTCGAAGCTGCGCTTTTCAAAGGGACGTTTGCCGCCCTTCCCGTCATCATTTGAACTTGTCATGGAATGTTTGCCTTTCAGCAGCGCTCACTAACAGCTATGAGGTTTTCTTGCGAGTAAATTCTGGACGATGAGCGCCGCGTGAACCAAAAAACTGATCCAATGAGTGTGGCTCTGGCCGAAGCGTATGACGCCGCGGCGCGCAGCGAGGTGCCGATCGGTGCGGTCCTGGTCAAGGATGGGACAATCGTGGCACAGGCGGGCAATCGCACGCGCGAGCTCAACGATCCAACAGCACATGCGGAAATCCTTGTCATCCGCGAAGCCTGTCAGATCCTTGATGACGAACGCCTCACAGGTTGCGATCTCTACGTGACGTTGGAGCCCTGCACCATGTGTGCGGCGGCAATTTCTTTCGCCCGCATAAGGCGGCTCTACTACGGCGCACAGGACATCAAAGGCGGCAGCGTGGAAAACGGTGCGCGGTTTTTTGCTCAGCCGACCTGCCACCACGCACCGGAGGTATATTCAGGCTTTCAAGAACAGGAAGCGGAAATCATGCTCAAGGAATTCTTCCGCACCAAAAGAGTCTAGTTTTCTACTCTGATTTTCGCAGAAAAATCCGGGTCTGAGCCGGCATCCTGAGCCCGCTGGTTGATCGAAGCTGATCTTATCGTCGCGTCCAATGGTCCATGATGGTCGATGGCGCCGATATCATAAAGATAGCCGGGCAAATAACCTGACAGAATGACCCGGTAATCTAGCGGCAGTTCCGGAGTTATAGCGCGGACCATGTCGAAAATGACCGTCGTGCAATTGGCCGTTATCGTATTATAGAATTTTGCTGTGGTCGCCAAATGGTTGGCGTTGTCGATATAGGACAGAAAGAGTGCCTGCCGCATCTCCGGCTTGAGATTGATGCGGTAGCGATAAACATCTTCCTTGCGGACATCGGTTCGCAATCGAATGATATCGCGCTCGTCTGCGGCAATCATCGCCAGTTCGAATTCCTTGAAAAACCCTCCGATTTCGGAGAACGTTTCATGACGCTCCTTGCGTATCTCTGCGGAGAAAACAACATGATCGCCATTGTTGAAGCCGAAGCTGACAAGCGTGTGAGCGATAGCGGGGTTCGACCAATAGGACAAAAACAGATCGACGGAATCCAGATCTTGAAGATCATAAGTCCGAACTTCCCAGCGCGGTG
This sequence comes from Phyllobacterium sp. P5_D12, assembly GCF_054049495.1. NCBI lineage: Bacteria > Pseudomonadati > Pseudomonadota > Alphaproteobacteria > Hyphomicrobiales > Phyllobacteriaceae > Phyllobacterium > Phyllobacterium sp. P5_D12. The sequence goes on from NZ_JBFUMG010000029.1 coordinate 17,814, forward strand.
TGTAGTCAGCCGGCGTACGCCACTCAAAGTTGCGAATGTTAGATAGCGTTACAAAGTTGCCGTTGAGTGAGCCGGTGACGGTCTGCGCAACATCATCGGCCCAAATACGATTCAGTGACGGTTTAATGGTGCTCCACCAATAACCGAGGCCAATCATGACCGGAACCAGCACGATGAGTGCGCGCCAGGCACGGCCCTTGAACTCTAGCCAAAGGACGGCGAAAGCGATCGCCGCCCAGAGCAACAGGCAACCAATGTTACCGGCAATGCCAAACGGCAATTGATACCAGAGTGCAAACCCTCCCCACAGAAAGCCAATAAGCGTCAAAATTATAAGGAGGATCAAGCCAAGAAATCGCAGGATGAACAATTGTTGCGGTCCTCGATGGGAAGATGGAAGCGACGCGCTCCCCTTGTAAACGAAAGCATCAATCCGTGCCACAATTCTCGGTGCTAGAATMGCACTGTCAGATCGGCTCTGACACCATGGTCCTGCACTTCGCTGGCAATCTGCCCACGATAAGAGAAGCCAAATGTGGTGGCCGTCGCAAGATCAATGTCAAAACCCAACTCGACCAGCGCAGCATCCCGAGCGATCGGCAATGCCGATATCTCGAAGCTATCCATACCGGCAAATGCAAGCGACGATAACGGCGTGACATCGCCGTAGGCATGCCGCCAGCCTGCCATGCCACGAAACGTCGCCCTGGCATCGCCGAACAACAATTGCTTTGAGGCGCGCAATCCCAGCGTGGTGAATGTCACATCGGTGTCCGACGAAGCACCGGTTAACGCAGCCGAACCACCCTTTTCAACGAAACTGTCAACATGCAGATTGGCATAGGACAGATTTGCGAAGGGCTCGAGAGCAATGCTTTTGACCTGAACTCCATAGCTCAATTCGCCAAAGACCTGTGCCGTTCCACCATCGTAGCTGGCAGACAGACGTTCCTGGGATCCTGTGAACTGGACCAGACGATTGGTGTCGATGGCATGCCACGTGTAGCTTGCACCTGAGCGCAGGTCGAGAGTCCCAAACTCGGCACCGCCATAGATACCCAGATGATAATTATCGACATCGGCTGAAGCACCCAGGCCCGGTTCGTCGACGCTGGTGCGGCTGTAACCAGCCAACGCTCCGACGCGGACGCTCTCACCGAACGGCACGTCGCCACCAATGAGAAAGCCACCTACGGACCGATCGAGAGCAGGTACTTGGTCATTGCCGTTCCAATTGGCCCACGACCCGAAACCTTGCCCCCAAACGGTGAAGTGATCGACTGCCGCTGCCTGGGGCTCGACACCGTCTGGCCCATAAGCCAGAACCGGAAAGGACGGCGCCGCGACCGCCTCGAATGCAGCGCGTAGCCGGTTGTTGGCCGCATCCCGGATGAAATGGCTGTCATCCAACAGCGTGCTTATGAGGGACGCGTGGATTTCGCCGGGAAGCTGGGCGATCGTCAGCGGTGCGGTCGCCCTGTCCAATCCCAGCAATTTTCCGATGAGGGGATTGTCGTCCGGGATTGGATCCAGCGCGGTGAAATCGTCGATGGATTTTGCGGCACGGCGTTGGTTGGGTGTCTTCGCGATTTCGGCAAAGTCGATGTCGTTGCGGCGCAGGACCAGTATGGCGTTGCTTGGATCATAGGTCAGGACGGGATCGAGGAACTGGAGGTTCGATGTCACGCCGCCGAACTCGCTGCCGTTCAATCCGCCCGTAGCCGTTAGGATAGTATAGGCCGTACCGATACGCCAACTGCCGGCTGAAGCGATGACATCCACATGTGCGCCGCCCAGCGTTGCATTTCCGGAGACCAATGTCCTGTCGCTGCTGCCAGCCGGATCGACTTCGACCTGATAAGTCGCCCCTTGGCTGAAGCTAAGATTACCATTGACGTGCAGCGTACCGATGGAATTGCCCGGAGCCAGGAGACCACCATCGTTAATTGACGTGGAGCCTACGGTGCCGATTCCACCCAACAACCCGGTTTCCTGGACACTAATGATCCCGCCGAGTGTGCCATTCACAACAAGATTGCCGCCCACGAGATTTGAATTACCAGTAAAGCCGCTGCTGTCTCCCGTCTGAATCACGTTGCCTGAAAGCACATTGAATGCGCCCGGCCCACTCATGCGAGCAGTAAGATTATAGTCCGTCGAGGGATCGAGATTGAACGTGCCGCTGCCTGCGCCGAAAGCGATGCTATCTGTTTGCAAAGTTCCGCCTAGAACGTTGAGCGTTCCTGACGAACCAGGTTCGGAAGCGATGCTTATGACTGGGCTTGCAACTGTACCGCCGCTACCAAGGTTCAATGTTCCGGTACCGGAATTTCCAATGGTCAGTTCCGATGCGGCAGAAAGCGCAGCCCCTGTGCCGGCGACATTGACAATGCCGGTCCCTGAGCCAGCCGGGATACCCTGTGCCGGTACCCCAGCCCCACCGCCAATATCAATCCTATCGAGGCTCCGGACAGAGGCGCCGTCTAGCACCGAGAGCGAACCGGTACCGCCGAGGCCGACGAACAGGAAACGCCCGGGATCAAGCACTGAATTCACACTCCGGATGGTGACTGTGCCATTGGCCTCGGGAAATCGCGCTACAGCGACGACCGTATCGGTCGATACACGTCCGCCTCCAATGATATCCAGCGAACCTGCGCCTCGAACACCGACGCTTAATCGCGCGCCGGCCTCCCAGAGAGAACCGGTGCCGTCAACGCGGACGGTTCCCGAGCCCCCGGCTTCTGACCCGATCGCCGTCGCTGCTGGGTTCCCATTTAAATCTGCGCCGGCATCGAAGACTCTTGCACCATTCTCAATGACAAGAGACCCAGATCCCGCTCCGCCGATTACCATCTGATGGCCATAGTCGAACGACGATCCCGCTCCTGTCACGAGAACGGTGCCAACAGAGGCCGTATTGCTCCCGACATCCGTCGTGAATCGAGTTATAATCAGATCGTTACGCGAAAGAAACGCGACGCCACCATCACGAATGACCAGTGAACCTTCGCCATCGATCCCGCCGATAAGATCGCTGCCTACATCAAGAAAATATCCCACATCCCAAGGACTGGGCTGTGTGCCGGGGGCTGTCAGAATTCCGCTCGTGACCTGGCCTGTTGTGCGACGCCCGGTTCCGCAGAGATGAAAATAAACAAGGAAAAAAAGAACGTTGTCAGACCCGCGCGCAAGGCACGACTAATTTTATCCGCCATCCTGACGACAATCAGTMGAACACCCCCCAACGCCCCAAGGGTTTCGACTAGTGTCAGAAATAATAACACTTAAGTATTAGGGTGCGCAAATAT
>NZ_JBFUMG010000030.1:0-20839 GCF_054049495.1 Phyllobacterium sp. P5_D12
GGCTGCCCTTTGCCTTTAATCGCCTGAAGCAACTCGACGAAGCCGAACGCCTCATTGTGCGGGCTTGCCTTGACGCCATCGCTCTCGATCAGCCCTGGCGTCACCGCGTTTGCCGTGATGTTGTATTTGCCGAGTTCTGTGGCGAGCGCCCTGGTGAAGCCGATGATGCCGCCCTTGGCCGCGACATAGGCCGCCATGTTCGGCGTGCCGGCAAAGAACGTGTTGGATGCGATGCTGATCACCCGCCCGGCCTTGCCGGCGTCGCGCATCTGGTCAGTTCCCGCGCGGCTGACGATGAAGGTGCCGGTGAGATTGACGTCAATGATCTTGCGCCAATGTTCGAGATCGACGTCGTCCCAGGCAATGAACGGCACGATGCTGGCATTGTTGACCAGGATGTCGATGCCGCCCGTCAGCGCCTGTATTTCGGCAAACAGTGCCTTAACAGATGCCGGATCGGAAATATCGGCGGCGATCGCCTTCGCTTTTCCACCGATCGATGCGGCGGCCGCCTTGGCGCCTTGCGCGTTGATGTCGCTGACGATGACGGTCGCGCCATCGGCGGCCAACCGCGCGGCGATCGCCTTGCCGATGCCTTGTGCGGCCCCGGTAACCAGCGCCGTCTTCCCCGCAAGCCGTTCAGTCATTTCCATGCTCCATGATTTATGATCCTGTGAATTCATCTCATGCGTCGCCGTCGATAATGGCGAGCGCCGCCTCGATGCCTTTGCCGATCGCAAGCTTCTGGCCCAAAGCATTCATGGCGCCGCCAAGCGCGGTCAGCGCGGCGATCGCATAGATCGGCTGGGCGGTCGGGCCCATATGGCCGATTCGCGTCAGCTTCCCCAATGTTTCGCCGCGGCCCGACGAAAACACCACGCCGTAGCGGGCGCGCGCGGCCTGTCGAAGCGCCTTCTCGTCGACACCTTTAGGGGTGTGAACGGCGGTCGTGGTTGGCGATGCGATCCTGTCGCTGGCCGCCCAGATCGACAGGCCCATCGCGGTGACGCCCGCGCGCATTGCCTTGGCAGTAAGCGCGTGGCGCGCCCACACCGCCTCCGGTCCCTCATCGAGATAAAGGTCGAGCGCGACATCGAGCCCGTTGATCTCCGAGACCGACGGCGTGAACGGAAACGGCTCGTTCCTTGACCACGCATTTTGCCAGTCGACGATGCTCAGCATCGATGCGCGCGGCGCCAGGGGATTTCCCTTCATCTTGGCCCAGGCCCGCTCGCTGACGCCCATCATGGTGAGGCCGGGAGGCGCGCCCAGGCATTTGTTGGGGCCGGTGACATAGATATCGGCCTTGCAATCCTCCGGATGCGTCTTCATGCCGCCAAAGGACGAGACGGCGTCGACGATGAGATAACCGCCATGCGCCGAGACCAGCGCGCCGATGGCATCGATCGGATTAATGGTGCCAGACGGCGTGTCATGATGGCACACGGAAACGATGGTGATTTCCGGATGCGCTTTCAGCATTGCCTCAACCTCCTGCGGGTCGATCGCTTCATTGTAGGGCACCTCGATTTCGATGAGATGTGGCGAATAGCGCTTCGCCCAATAGCCAAACCCCTTACCGTAAACTCCGGAGGCAAGGTTGAGCACGACGTCGTCCGGCGCGATCAGGGAGGCCGCGGCGGCCTCGAGGCCCAGTACCGGCTCGCCATGCAGAATGACCGGCTTGTTCGACAGCCGCATCGCCTTCTGCGCCTTGTCGACCACCTTCTCGTAGAGGAGCTGAAACGCCGGATCGTAGTCGTAAAGCACCGTGCGCCCGAGACCACGCAGCACTTCGGCATAGGCGTTCACCGGCCCCGAGGTCAGGGTGATGACCGGATCGGCGTGTTCGAGATAGCGCATCATCTTCTCTCCTGATTGGCGGGCGATCAGCCGTAGAATTGCGTGCCGGTCTTGTAGCTCCTGAAGTTTTCCATGTCGTGCGAATACATCAGTTCGGCACCATGGTCCTCGGCCAGCTTCTTCACTTTGCGCATCGAATTGACGCCCGCCACCGGGTCGATGTGGAAAGCCGCCTGACACAGCGTTTCAAGGCTCTTCTGGGTGTAGGCGGCGTCGATGGTGAACATCATCGGCTGGCGCTTGGGGAACTCGACGAGCAAGCTGTAGTGGCCGATCGAATGGCCGGGCGTCGAGATCAGCTTTACGCCCTTGGCAAGATCGACGTCGCCCTCGATGCCCTCGAAGGTCGAGTTGGCGCGCGTCGTGCCTTCCAGCAGTTGCGCGGTCGCGCCACGTGCTTCCGCGGCCTCCGCCGAGAAGCTCAGGTCCGAATAGCCCAGATGTTCGAAGGGTTGGGGATTGCAGGCCTGCGGTATCTCGCTGCGGTGGCAGATCTTCTTTGCATGCGGAAAATACTTGTTGCCGCCGCAATGGTCGAAATGGAAATGCGAATTGACGACAACGTCGATGTCCTTGGGCTCGAGCCCGAGCAACGCAAGCGCGCCGGGAATGGTCTGGTGCTTTTCCTGGATCGGCTTCTCGAACGGCAGCACCTTCATGACGTGATCGTAGTCATAGCCGGTATCGATCAGGAAGCGGCCCTCGGCATGCTCGATCAGGATGGAATAGACCGGAAAGCGCACTTCGCCGCCAGGGCCGCGATTCCAGAACACATGATAGCCGTCGAGAACGAGCGAGCCGCCATCGAGCAGGTAGATCTTGGTATCCGACATTATTACCTCCTGTTTGGCGCGGGTCCCTTCCGCGCATCTGATTGTTGTCAGCGCGTACCGCGCTCATAAGGAATGCCCAGCGCCGCCGGTAGACTGGCCCGCCGGCCGAACAACACCAGCATGATCATCACCGCCAGGAATGGCAGCATCTGGATGACGTCGGTCGGTATGTTGATGCCCGCTACCTGCATGGCCGTCGTCAGCGACAGGCAGACGCCGAACAGCAGGGCGCCGAACAGCACCCAGACCGGACGGCCGCGCGCCAGCATGGCCAGCACGATGCCGAGAAATCCGGCGCCGTTGCTGATGAACGGAATGAACAGGCCGGCCCCGACATTGGCGAGATAGGCGCCGCCGAGGCCGGCCAGCGCGCCGGTCGTCAGCACCGCGATGGTCCGGGTCTTGATGACGTCGACACCGGCGACGTCGAGCGCGGCTGGCTTGTCGCCCGCTGCCTGCAGGTTGAGGCCGAGCTGCGTGTGCCGATAGAGGTAACCCATGCCGAACACCAGCGCGACCGCCAGATAGACGATCAAGTGATGCTTGAAGAAGGCAGGCCCGATGACAGGAATATCCGACAGTAGCGGAATGACGGTGGCGTCCGCCGCTGGCAGGCGGGGATAGCTGCGCGAGAACTGGAAATGATGAAGCAGCGCCGTCAGGCCTTCGAAACCGAGTGTCAGCGCGATGCCGATGACGATCTGGTTCAGCCCGATGCGCACGCAGAGCAGCGCCATGATCAGCGCCACCGCGACGCCGCCGGCGGCACCTGTTAGGAACCCCAGCCACAGCGACCCGGAATAGAACGCGCCGACGAAGCCAAGATAGGCACCGGCCAGCATCATGCCTTCGATGCCGATGTTGAGCACGCCGGCTTTTTCCGACATTTGCTCGCCGAGGCCCGCCAGCAGCAGCGGGATGGCCGCGGTGACGGCGCCGAACATGAGCGCGCTGAGAAAGACTTCGCTGAATAGCCCGGTCATGCCCTAAGCCTTTCTCGACTGGTTGTAACGGTGGTCGACATACTCGGCGAGAGCGAGCACGATCAGCACGATGGAGACCAGCACCAGTGTGAAATGATTGGGCACACCAAGCCGCCGTGCCGCGCTTTCGCCGCCGATCGACAACACCGAAAGCAGGAACACGAAACCTATCGCGGCAAAACCGTTCATGCGGGCGAGGAACACGGCCGGAATGACGGCCAGCCCGTAAGCGGGATTCCAGTCGGCGCGGACATTGCCCTGAACACCGATAATGTCGACGGCACCGGCAAGGCCCGCGAGCCCGGCGGAAATGGCGAAGACGGCAATAGTCAGACCAGGTACGCCGAGCCCCGCATGAATCGCCGCTCGCGGATTGGCGCCGACGATCCGCAATTTCAGCCCGAACGCCGTGCGCGTCATCACCAGATGCACGATGATGATTGCTGCCAGGCCGAGCAGCAGGCCGCTGGTGATGGTCGTATCGAACAGGCGCGGCAGCCGGTCTTCCACCGGTAGCGTGCGCGTCTGGGGAACGGTCGTGCCGGGATCGCGAAATACAAGCTTGACCAGAACATTGGCGAGCGAGGTGCCCAGGAACGTCATCATCAGCGTGGTGATGATCTCGTTGACGCCCTGATAGGCCCGCAGCAGCGCCGGCACCAGCGACCAGATCATCGCTACCACCGCGGCGATCAGGAACGAACCGATGAGAGCCAGCCAGGCCGGCATCAACTGGACGAACACCGGGGCGCTGGCGGCTGCCGTGACGGCACCAAGCAGGAACTGGCCGTCGCCGCCCAGATTCCACGTCCCGGCGCGAAAGGCCACGATCAGGCCGGCGGCAAGAAACAGCAGCGGCGCCATGCGCGTCAGCGTCTGCTGGATGCCAAGCGGCGAGAACAGGCCTTTTTCCAACACATAGCCATAATAGGCGAGCGGGTCGACGCCGACGGCAAGCAGGATGCAACCGGCGATGACCAGTGCGGCGAGGATCGGGCCGAGCGTCATCAGCAGCCTGTGGAGGATGTCACGGCGCGCGGCCGCCGCGCTTGTGGGATCGAGTGCGGTAGCATTGACCGTGGGGGTGTCGATGCTCATGCGGCTAGTCCGATCATCAGGCGACCGACCTTGGTGCGGGCGTCGTCTACGTTCTCGACGGTGCCGACCAGCGCTCCGTTGGCGATGACGGCTATACGGTCGCACATGCTGAGCAATTCCTCGAGGTCGGTGGAGATCAGCAATATGGCGAGGCCGCGCGCTGCGGTGTCGCGGATGCGCTGGCGCGACGCCAGCGTATTGGCGAGATCGAGCCCATAGGTCGGTTTGTTGAAGATCACGACCTTGGCGCCTTCGGCCAGTTCGCGCGCCAGCAGAACCTTCTGGATATTGCCGCCCGAAAGCCGCGCGACCGGCGTCTTCAGGCTTGGCGTGCGCACATCGTATTCGCGCACGAGCTGGGCGGCGCGCTTGTCGATCTCGGCGCGCTGTTCGAAGCCGTTGCGCCAGAACGGAGCGGCGCCCACCTGCTTGAGGAAGAAGTTTATCGAAACCGGGAAAGTTCCGACAGTGCCTTCGCCCAGCCGGTCGTCGGTCAGGTAGCGAAGACCGCGCTGGCGGCGTTCGCCAACGCTCAGCATCTCGATGGCGGTTCCCTCCAGCCGCACCGAACCACCGGTCGCCACGCGTTGCCCTGCCAAGGCCTCCGCCAATTGTTTCTGGCCGTTGCCATCGATGCCGGCGATGCCAAGGATCTCGCCTGGACGAATGTCAAAGGAGATCGACGATAGGCCCGGTGCGTTGTCCGTAGGTGCGACCGCGAGATCCGCGACCTGAAGCAGCGGAGCGGCTTCGACGCAGACTGTGCGGATGGGGCACTCGACCGCTTCCGGATCGTCCTTCTGTTTGCCGAACATCAATTCCACGATCTCCGAGATGATCTCCTGTTCGCCCAGCGCGCGGAAGCGCTCGGAAGGAATCTCGCCGACCTTGCGGCCGAGCTTCAGCACCGAGATGCGGTCGCCGAAGGCCGCCGCCTCCTTGAGCTTGTGCGTGATAAAGACGATCGCCAGTCCCTGCTCGACGAGGCGGCGCATCAGCGTGCCCAGTTCGTCGATGCCCTTCGGCGTCAGCATAGAGGTGGATTCGTCGAGGATCAGTAGCCGGCTGTTGCGCACCATGGCGCGCAGGATCTCCACCTGCTGCTGCTCGCCAAGCGAAAGCTCCGACACCTTGGCATGCAGCTTCACCGTGATGCCGAGGCTGCGGGTGATCTCGGCGACGCGCGCCTCAAGCTCCTCGGTCCTGGGGCGCTGCCACCAGGGCCCGCCAAGCAAAAGGTTCTCAGCCACGGTCAGAGCCGGCACCAGCATCATGTGCTGGAAGACGGTTCCAATACCGAGCGCCAGCGCATGGCGCGGCGAGGTGATCTGTGTCAGTTTGCCGTCGACCAGTATGCGTCCCTCGTCCGGCTGCAGCAGACCAGACAGCATGCCGATCAAGGTGGATTTTCCCGCGCCATTCTCGCCGAGCAGCACATGCACCTCACCGGGACGGATCGACAGGTCGATGCTGTCATTGGCTACAATGCCGGGAAAGCGTTTGGTCACGCCTTCAAGCGCGACGATGTCGCGTTTGTCGGCGCCCGGTAATGAAGAAAGACTGCCCATGAAAGCTCCGAACCTTAAAACATGAAATCGGTCCGGAGGGATGAACTGGTCACCCTTCCGGTAGCCGGTTTGGATTGCCCTACTGGGCGACGCTGGTCATCAGCGCCCTGACGGCCGCTGCATCATAGACCGGCTCGACCGGAATCTTGCCAGAAATGACTTCGTCGCGCAGCGCTTGGATCTCGGTCCAGACATTGTCCGGGATTGCAGCGGTCTTCAGAAGCTTGACCGAATCATCCTTGAGGCCGATCGAGTAGCTCTTGGTGCCGAACGTGTCGGCCTTCAGGTCGTCGATCATTGCCGCGTAGACCGGCTCAATGTTCCAGACCACCGACGACAGCAGGAAGCCCTTGTCGATCGGCGTCTTGTCGCCGATGACGTCGATGAAATAGACCTTGCCGCCGTCAGCCGCCTTGGTCGTCTCGACCGCCTGCAGCATCCCGAAGCTCGAACCATTGCCCTGGCCGAAGATGATGTCGGCGCCCGACRCGATCACGCTTTCGGTGACGCGCTTGCCGCCGGCTGCGTCGCTGTAGGCGGCGGGTCCGATCACCGCATAGGTGATCTTGACCTCTGGGTTCTCCGCCTTCACGCCCTGCGCGAACGCCGCTGACTGCGAATTCCACGAGGGCGGTTCGCCCGACACGACGATGCCGACCGACTTCGAGCGCGACATCTTGGCGGCAAGACGGCCGGCGAGATAGGCGCCCTGGTGACCGCTCAGCGTGTAGTCGGCGACGAGACCCTTCTCCAGGCCGCTCGGCGTATCGACGATCGCCACCGGAACCTTCAATTCCTTGGCGATTTCGGGCCCCGAAGTATTGTAACCGCTGGCGTGGGCGATCAGCAAGCTGGCGCCATCGGACGCGAGCTCCCGCAGCGTCGGACGAACATCGCCATAGCCGAGGCCCTGGGCCAYGACCACTTCGACGCCGGCGGCCTTGCCCGCCGCCTTGGCGGCATCGATGCCCTGCTGATTCCAGCCGTAATCGGTGCCTTCTTCGGGCGTCAGGATGGCGATCGACTTGACTTCACCGGCAAGCGCGCTGCCAAGCAAGACGCCACTCAGTATAGCTGCACTCACACTACTCTTCAGAATCTTTAACATGTTACCCTCTCTGTTTGATTTACCAATCAATATTATGTTGTTATTGCGCATATGCGAGGTAGACTGCCTGAGTAAATTTACCCATGGAGCTCAGGCAAAGTGAAGATTCGTTATGTTCTCCCTGTGGCGCTGGCGTTCACATCCTTCGCCAACGCGGTTGAGTTGCACCATATCATCGTCCGAAAGGGCACCGACGGGCTCGACATGGTGCCGTTGACGATTTCGAACGTGGGCAATGAAGGACTGTCCTGCAATGCCGACTTCGCCCACTGGTATTCCGCCGGGATCGCGACGGTCGAACCGGGCGAGAGCGCGCGCCTCGAACTCTGGTTCGACCCCAAGACCGGCACGTTCACGATCCTCAACGACAAGCGCGAGAACCTGCCCGTCGAGCGGCTGCGATGCGGCCTGTCGGGTCGCGCATATGCCACACGCGTGCAGATCACGCTCGACAGCACCGACGCCGCGAAAGGCGAACGCGCCGTGTCCTGTGTCACGAGGCAGGACAGCCTGGTCTGCCGGTAGGCGCTCATCGACTTGCCCGTCCCAACACCGGTGCGCTCTTACTTCTTTGCCAGGAACGTGTCGGTGAAGACATCGTCCGCCGAGAGAGCCGTCTTGAGCACGCCCTGATCGGTGAGCGTCTTCAGCGTTTCCTCCCACTGCGTCTTCGTCATCCAGCCGAGGCCGTGTTCCTTGGTGTCCGGGCCGGTGAAGGTCGACGCAATATCGGCGTTGATCTGCGCAAGCAGCACATCCTTCTTGTCCGCGTAACCGGGTGCAGCCTTGGCCGTGATCTCGGCGGCCTCTTCGGGGTGGGCCACGACATAATCGAATGCTTCCCTGTATGCCCCAACGAAGCGGGCGACGACGCCGGGCTTGTCCTTGATCATCTTCTGAGAGGTGAACAGGCCCGAGCCATAAGCCTTCCAGCCATGGTCCGCGCCCGTCATGACGCTGAGCGAACCGGGACCGCCTGCCTTGGCCTCCAGTTCGGGAACCTCGGCGTCGACATAGCCGACCACCGTCTGGACCCGGCCTAGAAGCAGATAGCTTTCATAGGGCGGCGAGACACTGTTGAGCGTCATGTCCTTCTCCGTCAGGCCATTGGCCGCTAGGAAGCCCTTGAAGAAGATGTAGGTTGAACCGGCTGGATGAATGCCGATGGTGAGGCCCTTCAGATCAGCCGGCTTGGTGAGCTTCACCGTCTTCGCCAGCGAGATGATCGCCAGCGGCGAGTGCTGGTTGACTGCGGCCACCGCCACCACCGGGACATTCTGCGACCGCGCAACGGCGAGCGTGGGAAGATCGCCGAAACCGAAATCCGCGTTCTCGTTGCCCACCAGCCGCATGGCGTCTGGCGAGCCGGAACCCTTGCGGATCTCGGCCAAGTCGATGTCGTTCTTGGCGAAGAAGCCCTTCTCCTTGCCCACGAAGAACATGGCGTGGTTGCCGCGCACCACCCAGTCGAGCTGCACGCTGACCTTGTCCGCCGCCAGCGCTACGCCGGAGAAGCCAAGCGCGCCGGCAAACGCCGCAAGCGTGGCTGCCTTTATGAGTGAGCGTCTTAGCATTGATCGATCCTTCCTGTCGTTGACTGTCCTAGGTAACCTAGGCGTGGCTGAATTTCGGTGCCCATGGCACGATGATGCGTTCGAGAACTTCGGCTGCGTAGTAGAAGGCGATGCCCAGCACCGAAACGAGGAGTAGGGCCGCGAAGACGAGCGCGGTGTCGAGCTGGGTCGAAGCGAACTGGATGACGTAGCCGAGCCCATCGGAGGCGCCGGCGAATTCGCCGACGATAGCGCCGATGACGCTGAGCGTCGCGGCGATTTTGGTTCCGGCCATCAGGTTCGGCAGCGAATGCGGAACGCGAATCCGGAACAGGATCTGCGTCGGGCTGGCGCCGACCGAATTCATCAGCGACAACAGCGAGCGATCGACCGACTGCATGCCCGCCAGCATCGATAATGTCACCGGGAAGAAGGCGATGACCAGGATCAGGCCGATCTTGGGCGCAAGCCCGTAGCCGAACCAGAGGATGAAGATCGGCGCCAATGCCACCTTGGGCACGTTCTGGAACAGCACCACCAGCGGATAAAGCGCTCGCCCCAGCCAGTCAAAGCGCACGATGACCAGCGCAATGGCAATGCCGACCACAATAGAGACAAGGAATCCGAACAGGATCTCGCCTGCCGTTACCAGTGTCGCCTGCATCAGCGTTCCCCATTGCGCGACCAGCGATTGCGCGATCTCGGACGGGGCGGGAATGATGAAGGCGGATATGGCGAAAATCCGCACCACGGMTTCCCAGACCACGATCGTCGCCAGCAGAAGGATAGCCGCTGGAAGCCAGCTGCCTGTCACTGCACCCCAGCTTGAGGCAAGCCGCGACTCGGAGAGATTGGTGACAGGTTGATCGCTCACGACGCACCTCCCGGTTGATGGCTGGCGCGCAGCATCGTCCGCAGCTGAACCAACAGCCTGACGAACTGCGGATCTTCCGTTAAAGACAGATCGCGCGGATAGGGCAGACCAATGTCGAGGCTCCCGGTGATCCGCCCAGGCTTGATCCCCATCACGTGGACATGGCGCGACAGGTGAATGGCCTCGTCTATCGAATGGGTGACGAGCACAATGGTCTTGCCGGTGCGCTGCCAAATCTCGAGCAGCGACTGACCCATCGAATCGCGGGTGATGGCGTCGAGCGCGCCGAACGGCTCGTCCATCAGGAGAACCGCCGGATCGAGCGCCAGGGCCCGCGCGATGGCGACGCGCTGGCGCATGCCGCCGGACAATTCATGAGGGCGCTTGTGGGCGCTGTCGCCCAACCCCACCAGTTCCAACATCTCCTGCCCGCGTGCCCGCAAATCGGCGCGCGAGAGCGACTTGTCGGCGATGCCAAGCAGCATCGATGCGTTGTCGACGGCATTCTTCCAGGGAAGCAGGTTGGCGTCCTGGAAGACGAGGCCGATCATGCGCTTGCGCGCCGCCYCGACTGGCGGAAGTCCGGCGATCGAAACGCTGCCGCTTGTCGGATTCACAAGCCCCGCCAGAACCTTGAGCAAGGTGCTCTTGCCGCAACCGGAAGGACCAATAAGAGAGACAAACGACCCCTTCGGGATCGAAAGATCGATGTTCTGCAGAACCAGCTGGCTCGCCATGACCACTGAAACACCCTTGGCAGAGATCAGGTCGTCATGGCGGATATGGGCCGGCCGGCCGCCGGCGGCTCGAATGGTTTCAATGCGCATGGCTTGCCACCCCATGCGCTGTCGTCAACGGTCGCCGCACCGTCCGGTCCGCGAAGGCGCGCCTCGCACCAACAGCCGCTGTTACAAACTCCCCAGCCCGGCCGATCCTGTGAGCACGATGCGCCATTTGCTACTCCCGACCTTCCAGGATGCGCCGCACCGCGACGAGTTTGCGCGCCCGTTCGCCTTGCAGCGCTTTGGTCTGCTCGGGCGTATAAGAGAACATGCCCTCGCCCGACTTGATGCCGAGCTTCGACGCGTTCGTCTTTTCCAGCACCATGGGCGCGACATCGTCACGATTGGAGAGGTCCGCGTTGAGGAAGGAAGAGACGGACTTGTAGATATCGAGGCCCGCCATATCGAGCAGCGCCATCGGTCCGATGACGGCGATCTTGTAGCCGATGCCCCACGACACGCAGGTGTCGAGATCCTCCGGATCGATGACGCCACGCTCGACGAGGTCGACGGCCTCGCGCAGCAGTGCATAGAGCACGCGGTTTTCGACGAAGCCGGGAACGTCCTTCTTCACCACCACCGGCAGCAAGCCGATCGAGCGGATCAGGTCGCGGATCGTCGCCACGGTTTGCGGCGCGGTCTTCTCGCCGCCGATCACCTCGATCATCGGGATGATGTGCGGCGGGTTCGACCAGTGCATGCCGACCATCCGCTCGGGATGCGAGATATGCGCCTGCAGTTTGGTGATCGGAATACCCGACGTGTCGGACGCGACGATCGTGTCCGAGCCTATCAGGCCGTCGATCGTACGATAGACTTCGGCCTTGACCGAAATGTTTTCAGGAACGTTCTCGATGACGAGGTCGGCACCGGATACCGCATCGCCGATATCATCCGTGAAGCGAACCGTTCCAACGCCGGCCGGCGGCGGCGCAATACCCAAGGCGTCGAGAACGGTCTCGGCCACGCCCAGCATGGATCGCGCGCGTTCGATCGCTGCCGGGGCAACATCGTAGGCTACCACCTGAAGGCCGCCTCTGGCGAGCCGGGCGGCCATGCCCGGTCCCATCGTACCCAGACCGATGATGGCGATATTTCGGATCATTGCACTGCCCCGCTTTCTTTCGAGCTCGCGATGAGGTCGGCGGCTTTCTCGGCAATCATGATCACTGCCGCATTGATGTTTCCGCACACCAAGTCGGGCATGACGGAAGCGTCCACCACTCTCAGGCCTTCGACGCCGCGAACGCGCAATTGCGGGTCGACGACCGAGGCCGCATCGGCTCCCATCCGGCAAGTCCCCGCCGGATGATGCACGGTGATGGACGTCTTGCGAATATGCTCGTCGATCTCGTCGTCGCTCTGACACTTCGGGCCGGGAAAAAACTCCGCCTCGATGAAGGGCTGCATGGAGGGCTGTGCGGCGAGATCTCTTGCCACCCGGAAGCCGGCCCGCAGCGACTCCCAATCCTTCGGCGAGGCCAGGAAGTTCTGGTGGATCAGGGGCGCCGCAGAAGAATCGGCCGACGCCAGTTTCACCGCTCCCCGGCTTTCAGGCTGCGTGGCCACGATGCGTGTTGCGAAGCCGTCCGCAAACGGCGCCTTGAATGGCTTGAAATATGGCCATGCGGCGAGCGGAGCCGCCGTGAAGAGCAGCTGCACATCCGGCAACGGTCGCGCCGGGCCGCTCTTCAGAAAGGCGACGACACCGCCGGGCACATCCCCCGAAAAACCGCGTCCCGTCAGGTAGGTCTTGACGAAATCCAACCCGATCCGATCGGCACGCATGTTGCGCAGGAACGGGCCGCCCGGAGCCCGGCGACGGTACATGAGAATGACCGAGACGTGATCCTGCAGGTTCTCGCCGACCGCCGGCAGGTTGACCCGCGTCTCGATACCGTGCGCGGCAAGCTCATCCTGCGCCCCTATACCCGACAGCATCATGAGTTGCGGCGTGTTGATTACGCCGCCGGCAAGCAGCACTTCCTTACGGGCGACGACCGTGCGTTCGCCGCCGCGATGGTTGATGGTGACGCCGGTGGCGCGCGCACCCTCCAGCACGATCTTCGTTGCGCTGGCTTCCGTCAGAACGGTCAGGTTGGGCCGCTTCAGCACCGGCCGCAGATAGGCTGTCGCAGTCGAGCTGCGCCGGCCTTTTGAAATCGTCATCTGGAGGCGGCCGAACCCTTCCTGCCGCTCGCCATTGTAATCTTTCGTCTGCTCGTAACCGGCCTGCACGCTGGCTTGCGCAAAAGCATCGATCAACGTGTCCTTGTAGCGGCAGAACTGAGTGCTGACCGGACCTTTGCCGCCACGAAACTGGTTCTCGCCGCCTTCCCAGCTTTCCTGCTTGCGGAAATACGGCAGCACCTTGTCATAGGACCAGTCGCTGAGCCCCGAGGCTGCCCAACGATCGTAGTCTCCGCGATTGCCCCGCACATAGGCCATGGCGTTGGTCGACGATGATCCTCCGACAACCTTGCCGCGTGCACACTCGACCCTGCGTCCGCCGACATTGTCTTCCGGCTCACAGAAATACATCCAGTCATGGCGCCGTTCGGTCAGAATCTTGCCCCAGCCAAGCGGTATATGGATCATGGGATCGCGGTCCCAGCCGCCGGCTTCCAGCAACAGCACAGAACATCTCTGGTCGGCGCTCAGCCGGTTGGCAAGCACGCAACCGGCCGATCCGGCCCCAACAATGATATAATCGTAGCTTTCAGCGTGCGGCATGTTGCGTTTCATTGCCTTCGTTTGACGCTCTTGCGTCAGGAAACTATTGAAACCGAGCCTGGAAAAACCTGGGCTAGGACCAAGGTCTTCCGGGTATGTTCAAACACCCGCGGACCCTAGGCCATGCCCGCTTCCCTGAGGCGCTGCGACCAGTGATCCCATCCACGGTCGATCTGGGCGCCGACGAGATTTCCCGCGGCCTTGATTTCGCCCGGCGACAGATACTTGATCGTGCCGATCCGCAGGCCGGCGGTCTGCGCTGCCGCCTCCTGTTCAAGATAGAAAGCCCGGAATACCACCTGCCGGACAGAACTGCCGACATTGACGACGCCGTGCCGCGCCATGAGCACGACGGGATAGTTCCCGAGACTTTCAGCGATGTCCCCACAGACGCTCCGGCTGCCGCCAAAGAGATCGGTATCGTCTCCCTGCTTGTCGCGTATCTCATAGACTGGGACGGCGTCGCCGAGGAAAGCCCCCATATGGGTGACCGGCCGGAGCGGCTGGTCGACGAAGCAGTAAGGCAGGACAGCCGGCGAATGGCTGTGGAGCACGCACTGGACGTCCGGCCGCGCCTTGTAAATCTCGCTGTGGATGTAGCGCTCCAGATAGGACGGCCTGTTATCCAAGGTCTCGCCGTCGAGGTTGAAACGCTGGAAGTCACCGGCCGTTATGAGGCTCGGAGCGAGCTTCTGTGCCAGGAAGAAGCTTTCGGGATCCTCGGGGTCACGGGCACTGATGTGCCCGAACGTATCCAGGATACCTTCGTTCAGCAGAATCTTCGTCGCTGTAACCAGCTCTTCGAAGACCTTCTGATGCGCGGGGCTGTTGTCTATCATTTCCAAATTCTCCCATTGTGGCGATGGCGACCATTCTTGTTGTTGTTATCGGTTGCCAGGGCCGCGGATTTCACTTGTTTTCGTAGATGCCGACGATCCGGTTCTGCTCGATGATGTTGCCGGCATATTTCTGCAGGAACTCCTCCCGGGTGGGCGTCCCGTCGACCTTGGTGTCCAGGGCATAGACCCAGAAGTAGTAGTGATGTTCTCCGTGGCCCGCGGGGGGCTGAGGCCCGTAGTACTGCTTGTGGCCGGCACCGTTGGGGCCGACGCGAAACTTCTCCTGCGCGTCCGAAAGGTCGGTGGCCGCGGGATCGATGCCATAGACCACCCAATGCGTGAAACCGTTGGCGAGCGGCGCGTCTGGATCGTGGCAGATGACCGCGAGCTCTTTCGCACCTGCCGGGACGCCACTGACGGTAAGCTTGGGCAATACGTTGCCCTTGTCGCCGGCGTGTTCGTGGCGCATTTTCCCGAGCGGCTTGAAATCCGCTGACGTAATCTTGAGGTCCTTAATGTTCAGGGGCATGGAATTCGTCCTTCAGCAATTTCGATCGAACTAGACGCCGGCCTTCAGGTCGGCGACGGATTTGCCCCCGACGCGCTGATGCACGCGCGGACCCGATGCGACGGCGACGCAGATCAAAAGCTCGTCCTGGCGCGGCGCATCCGGCACGGAAAAGGTGACGGCATCGTAGTGGGAACGGATGTAGAGCTCGTCCTTGTGGGCAAGCGGGATATCGATAGTCGTGCCTGCGACGGCGACCTTGCTGACCGACGATATCCAGGCCTTGCCACCGCCCACCTGCTGCCGCAGCGAATCTCCGAATACCGTGGTGATGCAGGCGACGACATGTTCCTGTTCGCCTGATGTACCCGCGATACCGCCCTTGCCATAGCTTTCGACCGGCCTGTTGCCGAGCAACGCCACGGCTCGCTCGCCGAGCGCATGACCGATCGCTGAACTCGGATTTGTCAGATCGGACAGTTCGGCGACGAACTTCCCAGCGAAGGGATTGCGTATGACAACGCCTGTCGCAACCTTGACGAGGGTCTCGCCAGGCGTGCCGCCGTCATGCCGGCTTTCCTGGACGGAGGAGTACCATCCCCTGACATCATAGTCTCTTTCGACTTCACTGGAATAATTCATCTTTATCTCCTGAATGGTGTGCGCTGTTTCTGCACGCACCGATTAATTCGTTGGTCGGCTTGCCCGACGCTACTGCGGCCATGAGTAGACACGGCGCAGCGGGTCGTAGCGGGCGGCTTCCAGCGCCGCTGGCGTGAACATGTTTCCCTTCGRGAGCGATCGGTTCGCCGCATAGTCGCCAGATAGGGCCTGGCAGCGATCCGTGATCGGGCGAATGCGCGTCTCCCACGCGACGAGCGCATCTTCGACCGAAGAGCCTTCCTCCAGGTCCTGCGACAGGCTGAAGGCGTTGACCATCGCGCAACCGGCACCCTGGGCAAGCGCCGGGCACATTGCATGCGCGGCATCGCCCACGAGGGCGACCTTGCCTCTTGTCCAGCTATCCAGCTTGGTCGTTTCGTATTTGTCGTACCTGGCGGTTTTCAGCTTCGCCGCTTCGATCAGGCATGGCTCCAAGAAAGGAAACATCTCGACCCAGACTTCGAGATCGATCGGAACGCTTGATCCGCGAGCATCGGCGGCGGGAGCCATGAGGCCTAGATAGAGCTCATTTTCATTACAGGGCGAGTAGAGAACCCGCTGAACACGCGGCCAGAAGTTCCACATGTCAATGGTATTGTCCCACTCGCCGTGGCCGAGCTGTTTCTTCATGCGCGGGACAATCAGTCGGATGAGACCATCTTTTGAAACCCATCGATCCTGTTTGAAGCCGATGGTATCCCTGACCTTTGAGCCTACGCCATCGGCGCCGACGATCAAGTCGGCTTCGAGAACTTCGCCGGACTGGAGGGTCATAAGTCCTTCCGGATCGGCGGCGACTGCTTCGGAACTAACGCGGATGTCGACACCCAGGGCACGGGCCTGATTGACCAGAGCACCGTGCAGGTGGCTCCGAGTCATGATACGCCAAGGGAGACCGTTGAACGTCTCCTTGGACACCGACTTGTTATGCATCCAAGTCTCGTAGGTCGGAGGCGTGTGTGAGCCCTGTAGAACATCGTCCAAGGCACCCAGTCCTTCGAGCACGCGAAGGCCATTGTGCCAGAGATAGATGCCTGCGCCGAATGCCCGGAGCTCAGAGCTCTTTTCGTGCAGCCTGACATCCCAGCCCTTCTGCCTGAGAGCGATGGCGGCGGTCAGGCCGGCAAAGCCGCCCCCGGCGACCTCGGCACGACGCGTTTTGCCCGGAGTTCTGTTTACGTTGGCCATTTTCTGGATCCTGCTGCGTACAAGAAGACGGCGCTTGGCCGTCAGGCGTCTATGAAGTTGGTGATGGCTTTCAACGTGATCTCGGAAGACACCTCGTTGACGTAATGGTCGGCGCCCGGAACGACGACGACCGGCAGATCAGGCCGCAGCCTACTTGTCTTCGCCAGCGCCGCCGCTGACACCAATTTGCTCGTCTCGCCTCGAACGATGAGGACTGGCTTGGTCACGTCCCGGTAGGCGGGCACCAGGTCCGCTCGCAGGCCCTTGGCGGTCTGGGCCATGGCCGCGGGCGAGGCCAATGGACGCAATCCGCCGTCGACCCGCTGATAGCCGCTCTGAGCCCTGATCTTGATGGCGTCGGCGGGAATATTCGGATAGCGCCCGGCGAGATATGCTTCGACGGCCTTTACATCCTCGAAAAGCTGGCTCCCCGCATTCACTCGCGCTTCCAGCGCGTCCAGCGCTTCGGTCTCGATAAACGGCGTAAAGTCGATTGCGATGACCGACCGCACCAGATTCGGGTATTTCGCCGCGGCCGTGACGGAATTTCGAGCACCAAGCGAATGTCCAACGAGGACGGCATGGCCGCGATCGAGAGTGCGTATAAGGCCGGCGATATCGTCCGCGTAGTCATTCGCCTCGTAGCCGGTTTCTGGCTTGTCGCTGAGGCCGTGCCCCCTTTGGTCAACCGCTATGGTCGTAAACCGATCCGATAGTCGAGCCATCAACGGCTCGAAGACGGCGGAGTTGGAGGTAATGCCGTGAAAGAATAGCATTAATGGGCCGTTACCCTGCTCGCGCACGTTCAAGGTGATGCGGCCAGTGTCGATGCGTCGCGAGATGAAGTGATCGCAAGGTATGTCTGCCGCCATGTCATATCCTCGCCGCCGCTGCCCGTTTCTCATGCAAAAGGATCATATAAGGTAGGGCACGTCAAGCCGATTGTCTGACATTCTTGCAATCTTCAGATTTGACAATCTGACTATCTTGCTGTCAAGTTTAGACGCTTGGCGTATTAAGCGTCAGATTGCGACCCAAAGGCTCATGAGACGTTACCAATGCCCCCAGATTTGAATTTGCGAATTTCGCCACGTTCAGTGCAACGGGAGACCGTAGATAAGTTACGGCTCGCCATTTTCTCCGGATTATTCCAACCGGGAAGCCGCCTCATCGAAAGTCAGCTATGCACACAGCTCGGCATCAGCCGTCCGTCGCTGAGAGAGGCTTTGCGAAGCCTTGAGGCCGAGCGCCTGATCGAGATCGTACCCAACCGCGGACCGTCGATACCGGCACTTTCGTGGGAGGTGGCAACCGCCATCTACGAGGTTCGAGAGCTGCTGGAAGTCGAGGCAGCGGGGCGATGCGCGTCGAGAATTTCCCCGGAACAGTTGCGTGAACTTGAGAAATCTCTTTCCGCATTCGAAGCGGCGGCATCCAGCAATGACAGCCTCGCACAAGTAATGACCGCCGCAGACTTCTATTCAATCATACTCGCGAATTGCGGGAATCCGATCCTTGAGGAAGTCCATCGTGGTCTGGTGGCCAGGATAAGCTTCTTTCGCGGACGATCGATGTCATTGGAGGGCAGAGCACAAAGCAGCCTCTCGGAGATGAGGGAGATATTCGAATCCATCGCCGCCGGCGACGAGAAAGCCGCCCGAGAAGCCTCGAAACAACACGTCTTGAAGGCGAAGGCGGCAGCGAAGATATCCATGGACAGCGGACTTTGAATTCGTCGCAGGACTGTGGTTCCGTCTGAAGACTCGAAGTCCTTCATGACGTTTTGGATCGGGTATCTGCCGAACGCAGATCAGTGCGCGGGGCCTTCACCATGTCAGTGTCAGACATGCCGGCAATCGAAGCCAGCAGATGGCAGATGGAGTGATGATGACCATGGCCAATGTTGAGCGCAAACCGAATTCCGATATCGTCATCGTCGGCGGTGGGTCGGCCGGCACGTTGCTTGCCGCGCGACTGAGTGAAGAGCCGGACAGTCGCGTTCTGCTGATCGAGGCAGGCGAAGAGGCGGCGGACCCCGACATCTGGAAGCCCACTGCCTGGCCGACGCTTCAGGGCCGCAGCTACGATTGGGACTATCGCACGGAGCCGCAAGCCGGCACCGCAGGCCGAGTGCATCATTGGGCGCGCGGGCGGTTGATCGGCGGCTCGAGTTGCCTGCACGCCATGGGCTACATGCGCGGTCATCCCTCCGACTTCCAGACTTGGGTCGACGCGACTGGGGATCGCCGATGGAGCTGGGATGAACTGCTGTCAGTTTTCCAGGCTATCGAAGACCACCCGCTTGGTGGCGACGGCATTCACGGCAAGGGCGGGCCGTTGCCGATCCATTTACCGGCGGACGAAGTAAGTCCGCTTGCTCGTGCCTTCATCGAGGCAGGCGCAGCATTGGGTCTGCCTCGCCTTGAGGGTCACAACAGTGGAGAGATGATCGGTGTCACCCCGAACTCTTTGAACATTCGCGACGGGCGGCGGGTTACGGCGGCGGACGCGTGGCTCACAAAGGCCGTTCGAGGCCGCAAAAACCTAACCATCCTTACGGGATCCCGGGTGCGGCGGCTCAACCTGGAGGGCAATCAGGTCCGCAGCCTCGAGGTCGTAGGGCGACAGGGTCCGGTCGAAGTCTTTGCGGATCAAGTTGTACTTTGTGCCGGCGCGCTGGAAAGTCCGGCTTTGCTGATGCGTTCGGGCATCGGTCCGCACGATGTACTCGACGCCGCAGGCGTTGGCTGCTTGATCGATATGCCTGAAATCGGTCGAAACCTTCAGGACCACCTGCTTGGTGCCGGCAACCTTTATGCGGCACGCAAGCCGGTTCCTCCATCGCGCCTCCAACACTCGGAGTCGATGGCCTATATGCGAGCTGACGGGCTCGCCGCTACTGGTCAACCCGAGATTGTCGTTGGTTGCGGCGTCGCGCCGATCGTGTCCGAACGCTTTCAGGCGCCTGCCGCTGGCACTTCATATTCGCTGCTGTTCGGGATCACCCATCCAACGAGCCGCGGCAGCCTACGCATAAGTGGGCCGGAGGTCGGCGACCGGTTGATCATCGACCCGGCATACCTGCAAACCGGTCGGGACCGCGAGCTGTTTCGCCAAGCTCTCGAGGCTGCACGGACAATCGGGCATAAAGAGGAACTCGCCGGCTGGAGAGAGCGCGAACTCCTGCCAAGCACCCTGAACAGTGCAGCCGAGATGGACGACTTCATCGCGCAGTCGGTCATCACACACCATCATCCCTGTGGTACTTGCAGGATGGGTAAGGACCCGGACGCCGTCGTCGATGCAAATCTACGACTCAAGGCGCTCGACAATCTTTTTGTAGTGGACGCRTCAATTATGCCCAACCTCACCGCAGGACCGATTCATGCTGCGGTGCTCGCGATCGCCGAGACCTTCGCTCGATCGCACCGGAAAATGGACCCGGAAAGAATTCCGATGCGATGAACGGCATCATCTAGGGCTGCGCAGCAAGGTTGCGCGCGATGCGGAAGCCAGCGCGAAGCGACTGCCAGGCCTTAGTATGGTTTCCCGCTACTATTTAAGCAAGATGGCCTTCACTTGAATAGTGGGGGAACTAAGGTAAGCACCTTTAAATAAGCCCCGAGCACTTACAGAAGTTTGTTCCGGTTGAGACGTTATGCGATTTTTGACGCGCGAAAACAGAACAAAACGACTTCGAGGACATATACCTAGTGTTTTCACATCGTCCCGGCAAACCCCGACCATCAAACTGATGAACCGAACTTCTGCGCATCAACCATCACCTGTTTGTGACTGACACCGCCTTCGCCTTAAGTCTGTCTGTGAGAGGGGGATTGCGCGAAAGTACCCAGAAGTATCTCTTACTTGAGCCAACAATGATGGCCCACTGATAGTCACGGGCTAGCGCCACGACATTGCAGCCCGTGAAAGCTCCGCAGACGTCGGTAGGCATGAGAAAACTACTCAAAACCGGAGGGATATCTTGCACACGAAGTGCCCTACTGCGCGGCCATTGCCCTCCGCAGTGCCAGTTCTTCGATCGTTTCCCCCTGGCTGTCATCTTTCGTTGGCTTAATCCGGAACCACACCGCGTACAGAGCTGGAAGGAAGAGCAGGATCATTACGGTGCCTGCAGCCGTTCCGCCAATCAACGTATAGGCCATCGATCCCCAGAACACCGAATGAGTTAAGGGTATGAAGGCGAGAATGGCAGCCAGTGCAGTCAGAATCACAGGGCGCGTCC
>NZ_JBFUMG010000031.1:0-20788 GCF_054049495.1 Phyllobacterium sp. P5_D12
ATGTGACACTGTTGCCGCATAAGTGATCGAAATCGGCTAATTCCTTGTTTTTCCCACTTTTCCCGGAACGGCCAGCTGATATATGACGTTTTAGTGACGGTTTTGTAACAACCGCCCGCACATGCATTGTGGAGATGGCGTTGGTCAGGCAGATCGAGCAAGTCGAACTTGAGACAGAGAGTGCCTGGCAGGCCGATGCGGCTGCGACTCAGCCCTCCATGTTTGCAATCTACCTACGGCACACGGGTTATGTGATTGCTGTTTGCGTTCTTTCAACGGTCTTGGTGTTTGCCATTGAACTGGTATCGCGCGGCTCAATTTCGGAAACGATGCTGTTTTTTCAGGAGCTCTACCGGCCTGCCTGGACGACTGTCGGCTTCTATGCACTGGTGATGATTGCGTTCGATGCGCTTCTCGGACGTTCCCACAATGGACTGCTGGTCGTCGCTCCCTGCGTGTTGCTGTTCACGTGGATTGGAAGACAGAAAGCGCTGTATCTAGGAGATCCGCTTTACCCCACTGATTTTCTGTATTCGCGCCAGATCGTGGATCTTCTGCCCTTGCTCGTCAGGGAACGTCCGTGGAGTGCCGCCGGCATCGTCGTAACAACGATTTTGGTGAGTGCGGGACTGATTTTGACCTGGCGGTTTTGGCGCCAGCGCACCTTCAGGCTCAACGGCAGGGGACGCCTGTGGCGGCTGGTTGTCGCGATACCGGCGCTGGTCTTCTTTGTTTCGATCATGGATTACAACAATTTTTCCTGGGCAAGGGACCGCTTGCGCGTACAGCCAATCATGTGGGATCAGAAGGAGAACTATGCCCATAACGGGTTTACGATGGCCTTCGCGCTCAATTTGCCTATGGCCGATCTAACCGTTCCTCAAGGCTATTCTTCCGATGCGATCACTGCGATTTCGGTGCCTGCGACAGCGATGGAGTCACGGGAAAAGCCCGATATCATTATGGTGATGAGCGAGTCCTTCTGGGATCCGACACGGTTACGCGGCGTGAATTTCAATCGTGATCCGCTCCCGACGGTGCGTGCGAGGCAATCTGGCTCGGTGTTCTCGCCAGAGTTCGGCGGGATGACAGCCAATGTGGAATTTGAGGCGTTGACAGGCTTTTCAAACGCATTTTTGCCCTATGGCAGCATTCCCTATCAGCAATACATCCGCCATCCTCTACCTTCGCTCGCCACCTTTCTGAAAAGCAAGGGTTACGCTACGAGAGCAATCCATCCCTATCGCGAGTGGTTCTGGAACCGCCGGAATGTCTATCAGGCATTCGGCTTCGACGCATTCCGATCGGAGGAGAATCTGCCGAAACTCGCGTCGCGGGGACCGCTGGTATCGGATGCGGCCCTGATGGAGGAAGTCATTCGGGAAGCGGACGAGACCAAAAGCCCGTTCTTCTTCTTCACCGTGACCTTGCAGGGTCATGGCCCTTATGAACCGTATCGTTACAAAGACCCGTCTATTGACGTGGCGACAGAAACAGGTGTTGCCGAGCGCGAAGCCATCCGCAGTTATTCTGAAGGTGTCGCCGATGCTGATCGTGGTTTGAAGAGACTGATGGACTGGGCGTCAAAGCGCAAACGCCAGACGATCCTTGTCTTTTTCGGCGATCATCTGCCACCCCTTGGCGACGCCTACATCTCCACTGGATACATGAAGGGCCGCGTTGCAGACAGGCGCGCGCCGCTCGACGAGATGCTCAAGCAGCATGAAACGCCTTTGGTCGTCTGGTCCAATCGAACGGGAACGGATCATGGCATCGGCACAGTCAGCCCGGCTTTCCTGCCTCTGCACGTGCTTGAGCTTGCTGGGTTAAGCCATCCATATTACACGGGTTTTCTTGGCGCGATCCGCGACCGTTACAAGATCATAGACCGCCATCTGCTATTGTCTACAGACGACATGTCAAATCCTGAATGGATGGAAAAGCCAGGCACCGACCCGCTGATCAATAATTTCCGGCTGCTGCAATATGACATGATGTTCGGGAACCGGGCGGGTCAGGATAAATTCTTTCCCGAGCTGAATGTTCACGGCAGTTAAGGAGACCGTTTATCTCAGGTCCAACCGCAATAGTTCATCGTCATAGGATTGACCGTTGATACGCAGGGCATCCTTTTCAAAGCCAAAGACAGTGAAGCCAAGCCCCAGATAAAGCGCGCGTGCCGATATGTTGGTGGCCATTACGGTTGCGTGCAGCGTATCGACATGACCCCGAGCATATTCGATGACTGCCTCCGTCAATCGCTTTCCGAGGTTATGCCCGCGCCAGTCCCTGTCGACGAAGACGCCCCACAGCAGCCCCTTGTGTCTTTGCTTGCTTTTGGTGTTCATGGCGAACCCGGCAATGCCGACAAGGACATCGTCGGCGAATGCACCAAAGACGGCATTGGGCTGGTCATCGAGGCGCCGGCGGACGTCCTCGATGCCGAGTTCGCGTTCCTCTTCGTAGCTCGAACCGAAAGCCTCTGGCGCACTGCGCAACCCATGCAGGCGCAGTGCGTGAAAGGCTTCGGCATCGGCGCCGTCCAAAATCCTGATGAAGGGAGTGGCGGCGCGCACCATTGTCAGGCTCCGATCTTGCCGTAACCGCCAGGCGTTGGCGTTGTGACGATGACGGCCTCACCTGCCTCGAGCACAGTCTGGTCGCAGGCCCTCAATGTTTCAATAGTTCCATCGTTGCGGCGCACTTCGGTCTTGCCAACCTCGCCGTCGCCGCCGCCATCGAGGCCCTCTGGGGGACGATTGCGATGTGATGAGAGGATCGAGCAATCCATCTGCCTTAGAAACCGGATAGTGCGTTTGGTACCGCCGCCGCCCGAAAACTTCCCGGCGCCTCCGGAATTTGCCCGGATGTGAAAGTCCTCAAGCAGGACGGGAAATCGCATTTCGAGTATCTCCGGATCAGTGAGGCGCGAATTCGTCATATGGGTGTGAACGCCGGAGGTTCCGGCAAAGCCGGCCCCATTGTTGAAATGGCCGGCGGGGGACCCTGAACAGATTGTCTCGTAGTACTGGTACTCATCATTACCAAAGGTCAGATTGTTCATCGTTCCTTGCGAATTCGCCATGGCACCAAGCGCCCCGAAAAGCGCATTGGTAACATGCTGCGACGTCTCGACATTACCGGCCACGACAGCTGCTGGATAGGCAGGCTTGAGCATCGAACCATCGGGAGTGATGATGTCGATCGGACGCAGACATCCTGCGTTCATCGGGATCGCGCCCTCAACCATGACGCGGAAGACATAAAGAACTGCCGCGCGCGCCACCGGTTCTGGCGCGTTGAAGTTGTTCTTCATCACTGGCGACGTGCCTGTGAAATCGACAGTTGCCCGGCGCTCCTGCTTATCGACAGTGATCTTGACCTTGATCGTCTGACCCGTATCGGTCGCATAGGAACATTCGGAATGTTCAGGCAATCGGTCGAGAACGCCGCGGACGCTTTCGGCTGCGTTGTCCTGCACATGACCCATATATGCTTCGACCACGTCGAGACCGAACTGAGCGATCATCTTCCTGAGTTCATTTACGCCCTTTTCATTGGCGGCGATCTGGGCCTTCAGGTCGGCAATATTCTGGTGAACATTGCGCACAGGCCATGCATGGTTGGTCAAAAGCTCGGTCAATTCCTCTTCGCGGAAGCGGCCCCGTTCAACGAGACGGAAATTGTCTATCAAGACTCCTTCTTCGTCTACGGTTGTCGCGAGCGGCGTCATCGATCCTGGCGCCGATCCGCCGATATCCGCATGATGACCACGAGACGCCGAATAGAAGAGGATGTTCTTGCCCGCGTCATCGAATACCGGGGTAACTACCGTGATATCGGGAAGATGCGTGCCGCCATTATAGGGTGCGTTGAGCGCGAAAACATCGCCCGGATGGATGTCGCCCTCGTTTAACTTGATGATCGTTTCGACCGAACGGTCCATCGATCCCAGATGCACAGGCATATGCGGGGCATTGGCCACCAGCGCGCCATTGCGATCAAAAACCGCGCAGGAGAAATCCAGCCGCTCCTTGATGTTGACCKAATAAGCGGTGTTTTGCAGCGTCACGCCCATCTGCTCGGCGATCGACATGAAGAGATTGTTGAACACCTCCAGCATGATCGGATCAGCTTGTGTGCCAAGCGCTGCAGCGCGGGCCTTCTTTTCGATCCGCCGCATCAAAACATGATTGAGCGCGGTGATTTCCGCCTGCCAGCCGGGTTCCACTACAATCGTTTGATGTGTCTCGATGATCAACGCCGGGCCACTGGCCTTGTGCCCAGGCCTGAGATTGGCGCGCGGGAAGGTGACAGCGTCGTGGAAGGCTCCTCCGGTGTAGACCGTGCAGGTCTCACCGGCCTCGGGCTTCGAATTGTCCTGGAGTTGTTCGGTTTCAATCTGCTTGTGCCCGCGGCTATCGGAGCCCTCGACGCCGACTGCTTCTACGACGATACCCTTGTCGTCATAGATGAAACCGAACTGGGCCTTGTGCGCAGCTTCAAAGGCAAGGCGCGTTTTATCGATCGAGAAATTACTGAAATCGACAGAGATCGTCGCATCGGTGCCGTCATAGCGCAGGTGCAGAATCGGGCGTGAAATAATGTGTTCAGGTGGTACGCCCTGTTCGGTGATTTCCGCGATGACAGTTCCGGAGAGACGGTCGGATAGCTGGCGTATGTCGTTCAATGAGCTCGGGGACAAGGCTTTCACCAACGCTTGCTGACGGGAGGCGAATATGGACGACAAGCCGATCCCATAGGCGGAAAGCAGGCCGGAAAAAGGATGGATCAACACGGCTTCCATGCCAAGGGCGTCAGCGACGAGGCAAGCATGCTGGCCTCCTGCGCCACCGAAACAATTCAGCAGATACCGGGTGACGTCGTAGCCGCGCTGCACGGAAATCTTTTTCACCGCATTGGCCATGTTTTCGACCGCGATGGTGATGAAACCTTCGGCAACCTCTTCCGGTGTTTTCGCTTCACGGATCTCTGCAGCGAGGGCAGTGAATTTTTGGACCACCACCTCGCGGTCGAGCCGCTCATTCTGCCCCGGACCGAAAATCGCCGGGAAATACTCGGGCTGCAACTTGCCGAGCATGACATTGGCATCGGTCACGGCCAGTGAGCCACCGCGACGGTAGCAGGCTGGGCCAGGATTGGCGCCGGCAGAATCGGGGCCCGCCTGAAACCGGCCAGCGCTATAGTGCAGGATCGATCCGCCGCCCGCCGCCACCGTATGAATGCGCATCATTGGCGCGCGTATACGGACGCCCGCGACTTCGGTGTCGAAGGCGCGTTCGTAATCTCCTTCATAGTGCGCGACATCGGTCGAGGTGCCGCCCATGTCGAATCCGATCACCTTGTCGAAACCGGCGAGCTTTGCTGTCTCGACCATGCCAACGACGCCGCCTGCCGGACCGGAGAGGATCGCGTCCTTGCCTTGAAACAAATCTGCCGCGGTCAAACCGCCAGAGGACATCATGAAAGAAAGGCGGGGTGCGTTATCGGACTTGCCCTCTATGCCAAGCTCGCCCGCGACGTGCTCGACGTACCGGCGCAGGATCGGCGAGAGATAGGCATCGACCACGGTAGTATCGCCGCGACCAACGAGCTTGGCCAGCGGCGAGACCTCATGGCTGACGGAGACTTGGCCGAAGCCCATTTCGCGCGCAATTTTCGCCGCTGTCCGTTCATGCGCCGGATAGTTCCAGGCATGCATGAAGACGATCGCGACGGCATCGATGCCGGCCTGCCTGATATCGGTCAAAGCGACGCGGATTTGTTCGGCATCAGGAAGGATTTCCACTGTTCCGTCTGTACGGACGCGCTCGTCGACTTCGATCACGCGCTCATAGAGCTGTTCCGGGAGAATGATTTCCTTGGCAAAGATGTCCGGTCTCGCCTGATAGGCGATCTTCAATGCGTCACGAAACCCTTTGGTAATCACGAGGGCTGTCCGGTCCCCCTTGCGTTCGAGGAGCGCGTTGGTTGCAACGGTCGTGCCCATCTTGACCTCTCCGATCCGCTGCGAGGGAATGGGGTCGTCCTTTTTGACACCAAGCAAATCGCGAATGCCTTGAATTGCTGCGTCTTTATACGCTTCAGGGTTTTCCGAAAGTAACTTGTGGGCTCGTATACTACCTTCAGGATCACGTGCGATGACGTCCGTGAACGTACCGCCACGATCGATCCAGAAATCCCATTTGTCGCTCATAATATTCGTCCGATCTCAAAATTAGTGATTTGCAAAATTTCGGCGAGCTTGCGCGCCGCCTGCCCACAATAAACAGGCCCGGTTAGCAAGCGCAATCGGCTGCAGCATTTGGATTAAATTTTCTGCGTATGTGTGGT
The DNA here is from genome assembly GCF_054049495.1 of Phyllobacterium sp. P5_D12. Lineage (NCBI taxonomy): Bacteria > Pseudomonadati > Pseudomonadota > Alphaproteobacteria > Hyphomicrobiales > Phyllobacteriaceae > Phyllobacterium > Phyllobacterium sp. P5_D12. Next base: position 6,355 of record NZ_JBFUMG010000031.1, read on the forward strand.
TATCCACACAGGAATTAACCGAAAGCAAAAACAAAATCCAACTTTGCCTTATTTTCGATAAGGTGGAATCGAGGGGCCATCTAGCAATTTCGGAGAGGAAACCATGAAGAGTAAATTTGTTGTTTCGCTGGCGGCGGTTTCGCTTCTGGCGTTAGCCGGTTGCGGCGAGAGTGAGCAGAAGTCGGAACAGCCGCCGGCAAAAGCCGAACAGCCGGCACCGGCACCAGCACCAGCTCCGGCCCCAGCGTCCGCGGCTACGGAAGCCCCGGCGGCGCCGATGAACGCGGAAGAGACCTTGAAGAAGATCAAGGATCAGGCAGCGACAATGACGGCTGAGCAAAAGCAGGCTGCAGTCGCGACCGCCCGAAAAGCGGCTGAGGATGCCGCGACGGCAGCCGGTCAGACGGCGGATCAGGTCAAGGCGGCTGCGGACTCTGCAGAAAAAACTATCAAGGACGCGCTCGGCGTTCAGTAAAAAACAATCCCAGTCATGGGTAAGCGGCCAGCCATGCGCTGGCCGCTTTGCCAAACGCACACAAATGCTGCGTCAACCGGTCCCGGCAAAACGCGTTTTTCGACACACTATCTCTCTCGCAATTGCGAACGAATTTGAATAAAACGAACATATGTCGATTTGGCGCCGCATCAGCGATTTCATTACCAGCACAGCGATCGATGCCTTTTCGAGCATCATCGAGGCGGTGCGTACTGCGTTCGAAGGCGATCCGGAAACGCGACGGCGCGTAGCCTTCTCCATCGCCATGATTGCATTGTCGGCCAAGATGGCGAAGGCCGACGGGGTCGTGACGCAGGTGGAAATCAACGCCTTCAATGACATTTTCCATGTGCCGGCACAATATCAGGATCAGGTGACGCGCCTCTATAACCTCGCTAAGCAGGATGTGGCGGGCTATGAAGCTTACGCCGCGCAACTAGCTTCGCTATGCGGCTCGGGCAAGCCCAATTGCAAGATGCTGGAAGACATCCTTGACGGGTTGTTCCACATTGCCAAGTCGGACGGCGCCTTGCACGACGAGGAACTGATTTTTCTAGGGACAGTCGCTGAGATATTTGCGATCGATGAGGAAGAGTTCGACATCATATTGGCACGGCATGTCGGGCGCAGTCAGGCGGATCCATACCTTGTTCTTGGCCTTCCACGGAATGTCAATTTTGAAACCGCGCGCAAGCAGTATCGGGCGCTCGTTCGCGAAAACCACCCGGACATGCTGATGGCACGCGGAGTGCCGGAAGAGTTCATCGCCATTGCCAATCAGCGCATCGCCGCGATCAATGCGGCTTGGGATAAAGTCGAAAAAGACCTTAAGGCATATGAGCACGTTTGAGCCGGACCAACCGCGGGCCAATGTTCATGCCTCGCCGAATTTCGGTCCACGCAAGGACGGCAAACGTCCCTCCATGTTAATCCTGCATTATACCGGCATGGAAACTGGCGAGGCGGCGGAAAGCTGGCTGGCAAATCCGCAAAGTGAAGTGTCCGCTCACTACGTCGTCTACGAGAATGGCCGTATCGTACAGATGGTGCCGGAGAGCCAACGCGCCTGGCATGCGGGGCAGAGCTCCTGGAAGGGTGAGACCGATATCAATTCCTGTTCCATCGGAATCGAGATCGTCAACGGTGGTCCGCTGCTCGGGTTTCCGGATTTCCCTGAACGGCAGATCGAGGCAGTGATCGACCTTTGCAAAGGTATCGTGACGCGCCACAGCATCCGGCGGGAGAATGTTTTGGCGCACTCAGATATCGCGCCGGCGCGCAAGATCGATCCCGGCGAAAAATTTCCATGGCCAGCACTTTACGATGCGGGCATTGGCCATTGGGTTGGCCCTTCGCCGGTACGCGGCGGAAGGTTCTTTTCGCTTGGCGATGAGGGGCAACCTGTCGAGGCCCTGCAGTCATTGCTGGCTCTTTATGGCTATGGCGTTCCTATCGATGGCGTGTTCGGTTCGTCGACACAATTGGGCATTTTGGCCTTCCAGCGTCACTTTCGCCCTGAAAAAGTCGATGGAGTAGCGGACGTATCAACCATCGAAACCCTGCACAAGCTACTTTCTGCACTGCCGGCGGTCTCGTCATAAGTTGTTGAACGAAAAAGTCTTTTCCCGATAGACTTTGTGCGTTGCAGCATATATATTTCAATGGGTTACACAAAGTTATTTGGCCGATCAATATTCGGCTGCATTGCGCCGTCAAATCCTTGACCAATGTTCCGGGCATTGCCCTTGTGTTTTTTGGCACGGAACGGTCCCGGCGTGCACGTTCGTGCGGCCCAAGCTTCTAGACGGAAAAAGATGACAAAAAAATTTGGTATGATTTTCGCCCTCCTTGGGGCGATGGCCTTCTTCGGCACAAATTCAGCATTCAGCGCTCCAAAGGAGCCGACAAACCTCGCCGACTACATGAAGGCAAAACGAGCCGAAGCGGAAAAAGAGAAAGCCGTTAACAAGTCTACGAAGCCAACACAGGCAAAGACCCAAGCTAAGCGCGGTGTTGAAAAGACAGCGGTCAAGAAAAGCGCAGTCAAGCCGCAGCGGGTGAGCAAAAAGGCTTCAACCCACAAACGCCCGGTGGTTCATGCTAAAGCGCGGGTGAAAACCGTCGTTCGCAATGAGACCATCAACCGCGTTGATACAATGACTACGGGTGGTGTCCCTTCAGCGATCGGATCGTCCAACTATTCGACGATTATCAGTTCCTACGCGTCGTCCTATGGTGTTCCTTTTGCTCTGGCGAACGCGGTTGTCAGGGTGGAAAGCAATTATCGTCCGGACATGACCGGAAGTGCCGGTGAAATCGGACTGATGCAGATCAAGCTCGAGACGGCGCGTGGTCTTGGCTATACGGGATCGCGTCAGGCACTTTACAACCCGGAAACAAATATTCGCTGGGGCATGAAGTATCTTGCCGGCGCGCACAAGCTTGGTAACGGCACGACCTGCGGCACCATCCTGCGCTACAATGCCGGTCATGGCGCAACCCGCATGAACCCGGTTTCYGCCAACTATTGCAGCAAGGTGAAGTTGCAAATGGCCGCCATGTAAGGCTGGTCAGACCCTGCTGAATTCAAAAGGCCGGATAGTATCCGGCCTTTTTCATTTGCGTTTTTCCTTCGAAACGCATTTATACGCATCGCCAGCTGGCCGGGCAGCCGCGCATGTCATAAGCCGAAAGGCGGCATGTGAGGAAAGTCCGGGCTCCATGGAAACACGGTGCCGGATAACGTCCGGCGGGGGTGACCCCAGGGAAAGTGCCACAGAAAGGAAACCGCCCCGTCTTTCGTTGCGCCGGATATGGCTCGTATCGGACGCAAGGAATGACGGGGTAAGGGTGAAAGGGTGGGGTAAGAGCCCACCGCGCAACTGGTAACAGGGGCGGCATGGCAAACCCCACCGGGAGCAAAACCGAATAGGGACGGCGTGCCGGGCGAAAGTCCGGCGATCAGTTTCCGGGTCAGTCGTCCGGGTGGGTTGCAGGAGGCGGATGGCAACATCCGTCCAAGATGAATGGCTGCCGCGTTGGATGAAAATCCAGCCATACAGAACCCGGCTTACAGGCCAGCTGGCATTTTCAATTTATTGATTTCGCTGCTTTCGAGCGGTCCGGCCGTGCTTTGTTAATTACAACTTCCCGAAGAGTCCTAACCCTTCATTAAGCTTAATGAGCGATAAATTCAGAATCGCCGGAAGTGTGCCGGAATAGCGGCTCATTCCCACTCTGTGTCTTGCAATCCCATTGACCCCCATAGTGCCCCATGATATCGATTGATTTCATCAGTAGCGTTCAGTCGACACGGTGTTTCCCGAAATACGATTTGGCATGCCAAGGCTGGCGTTCGGCTCAGTTTGCCGGTGCTTGGACTTCTATTGGTGGGGCTCGCGCTTCGAAGCGATCGAAGGGTGAGGCAGAGGTAGAGATGATCGAAGCCCTGGGGGCGGAAACGGCGGAGTTGCGTTTTGAACCGGTTCCTCGGACATGTGACGAACAGGATCGATGCGAAGGGACGGGTGTCCGTTCCGGCGCATTTTCGTTCGATCATCCAGGCGGCCGGACACACGGAACTCTACGCCCTGCGTTCTCTGCATTTGCCTGCGCTCGATGCGGGCGGTCCGGAACTCTTGACGCGCTTCGACAACCATCTGGACAGCGAGGATCCTTTCGCGGAGACGGCGGACGACATGTCGTTCTATCTCCACGCGGATGGCGGTTTCCTGAAGCTGGACGGGGATGGCCGGATAACGGTTGCGGATTTCATGCGCGAGCATACGGGCATTTCGTCGGATGTGACCTTTGCGGGCGCCAACACGCATTTTCAGATGTGGCACCCGGACCGGTTCGAGGCGCATCGGGCAAAGGTCCGGCAGCGACTGGCGGAAAAGCGCCGTCAGGAAAATCTGACCGCGGGGAAGAGTTGATGGCGGGTTCGCCAGATGCGGGCGATGGCCGTCATATTCCGGTCCTGCTCGATGAAGTCGTTGCTGCGCTCCAGCCGGAAAAGGGGCAGCTGATCATCGATGGCACATTTGGCGCTGGCGGCTACACCAAACGCATCCTTGAAACAGGCGCTTCCGTCATGGCCATCGATCGTGACCCGTCGGCTATCCAGGCCGGCCGTGCCATGGAAAAGGAATATGCCGGACGATTGACCCTCGTGCAGGGTGCTTTTTCGACACTGGATCAGGTCGCGTTACTCGGTGCACCCGATGGCGTTGTTCTCGATATCGGTGTTTCGTCCATGCAGATCGATGAGGCCGAGCGGGGCTTTTCGTTCCAGAAGGATGGCCCACTCGATATGCGTATGTCGAGTACCGGGCCGAGTGCCGCCGATGTCATCAATCGCCTGAAAATCGGTGATCTAGCACGTATCTTCAATTTTCTCGGGGAGGAACGCCATGCCGGGCGCATCGCCCGTATGATCGACAAGCGGCGAGTGACCGAACCGTTCACCCGCACGCGCGACCTTGCCAATGCGATTGAAGCGCTTGTCGGCAGAAACCCGAAAGTGCCAATCCATCCGGCGACGCGAGTGTTCCAGGCCCTGCGCATCTTCGTCAATGACGAACTGGGCGAACTCGTACGCGCGTTGCATGCGGCCGAACGCGTGTTGAAACCTGGCGGACGGCTCGTCGTCGTCACGTTCCATTCGCTCGAAGACCGTATCGTCAAGCGCTTCTTTTCCGATCGCTCAGGGACGGGTGGCGGCTCGCGTCATCTACCGCAACTCGAGCAGCGTCTGGCAAGCTTCACCCCGGTCGGCAAGGGCATCGTTGCACCGAGCGAGGCAGAGGCTCTCCGCAATCCGCGCGCCCGCTCGGCGAAATTGCGCGCCGGGATCCGCACAGACAATCCGCAGCTGGCTGAGGATCATTCGATCTATGGCTTGCCGAATCTTCCAATGTTCCATGAAACAGCGAGGGGTTGATCCGTGCTGCGTACCTTCGACATCATATTGATCGGGCTGATGATCCTGGCGGCCGCCGTGACCTACAAGATCAAGCACGATGCTGAAAACCAGATGACGCAAGTTACCCGGCTCCAGCGCATGATAACGGATGAGAGGGATACGATCGATCTGCTCAAGGCTGATTGGAGTCTGCTGACCCAGCCGAACCGTCTGCAAAAGCTGGTTGAGACGTTTCAAGGTCAACTCGATCTGCAACAGGTGGAAGCGCAACAAATCATCAACATCAATGAATTGCCGCAGCCGAAACCTGTCTCGCAAGATTTGGATGACGTTGCGAACATTATCACAGAGGCAGATGCAGGTGAGAAAATCAAACCAGACACAACCATGACCGGCAGCATCAACAAACCGAAGGCGGCGCCCAAGCCGCCCAAGCGAATTGTTCCGATTGCAGCGCCAAAGGCAGCGGGGCTCTATTGATGGCTGCGATCTGGATCAAGCGGAAGAAAGCTGAATTGGTGACGGGCATCGCGCCTGTTTTCGCGCTGGACGCCAAAAAGAAAAAATCGGGCAATCGCGCCCGCAATCGCGTTGTCATGGCGATAGCCTGTTTCGTCGGCATATACGGTATTATCGGCGGACGCTTGGTCTATTACGGGATGCAGGAAGACACGACGGGCTATAATGGCCCGACCGGGGCGGTGCTCGCATCGCGTCCTGATATTCTCGATCGCAATGGTGAAGTCTTGGCCACCGATATCAAGACCGCCTCGCTTTATGCCGAGCCGCGCAAGATCGTCGATCCCGACGAAGCCATCGAATTGCTTTCGACGGTTCTGCCGGATCTCAACTTCGAACAGACCTATAGCCGCCTCAAGAGCGGGACAGGTTTTGCCTGGCTCAAACGCGGCCTGACACCGCAGCAGAAAAGCCAGATCATGGCGCTGGGAATTCCAGGCATTGGCTTCCGCACGGAGAAATCGCGTTTTTATCCGGGCGGTCCCACCGCTTCGCATATCCTTGGTCTCGTCAATATCGACAATCAGGGTATTGCCGGCATGGAGAAATATATCGACGAACAGGGTCTGTCCGATCTGCGCGATGTGGGCCTTGCCGACAGCCGCTCCCTTGAGCCGGTGAAATTGTCGATCGATCTGCGTGTCCAACATGTCGTGCGCGATGTGGTCGTCAATGCGATGCAAAAATACCGGGCGATTGCGGCCGGCGCGGTGGTGATCAATGTGCATACCGGCGAAGTGCTTGCGATGGCTTCGGCGCCCGATTTCGATCCGAACAATCCGTTCAACGCGCTGGATAAAGACCATCTCAATCGCATGTCCGCCGGTACATACGAGATGGGTTCCACCATCAAAAGTTTTACCACGGCGATGGCGCTCGATTCCGGCAAGGTCAATCTGCAGAGTACGTTCGATGCGAGACGCCCTATCACCATCGGCCGACAGACGATCCGCGATTTCCATGGGAAAAATCGCATCCTGACCATGCCGGAAGTCTTCATCTACTCCTCGAACATCGGCTCGGCCAAGGAAGCGGACGTTGTCGGCATTGAAGGACACCGTGCCTTCCTGCATCGCATGGGACTGCTTGATCGAATGCAGACGGAATTGCCCGAAGTCGCGCGTCCAATGGAACCGAAGGTCTGGAAGAAAGTGCATTCCATTACGATTGCCTTTGGCCACGGTATGGCCACAACACCATTGCAGACGGCGGTTGGTGCAGCCGCCTTGATGAATGGCGGCAAGCTCATTGAACCGACTTTCCTGCCCCGCACAATCGAAGCGGCAAACAAGGTCGCAAAACAGGTGGTGAGCGAAAAGACCAGCGAGGATATGCGCTATCTTTATCGCCTGAACGCTGAGAAAGGCTCTGGTGGCTCCGGCAACCGGGCATCGGTTCCCGGGTATCGCGTTGGTGGCAAGACGGGTACTGCGGAAAAAGTGATCAATGGCCGCTACTCCAGCGAAGTACGCTTCAACGCCTTTGTCGCAGCCTTTCCGATCGACAAGCCAGAATATGTGGTTCTGACAATTATCGATGAACCCAAGGCGGAAGAAGGCAAGGTTGGCGCCACCGCAGGTTTTAACGCAGCACCAATGGTTGCAGATATTATTCGCAGATCGGCATCGTTCCTCGGGGTTCAGCCAGATTTCCGCGAAGAACAAGAATCCGCTCCATTGATGGTCAATTTTGATCAATAACGGTAGAACGCGAATCATATCGTCGCGTTTTCGATGGTTTTTAAAGTGAAGATGGGTCCAGTCCGGCCATGAAACTGAAAGATCTGAACGGCATACCAGCCTTGGCTATCTCCGAACTCGGAGAGAAGACAATCCGTGGCCTGACGTCGGACTCCCGTCAGGTTGAGCGTGGATTTCTGTTTGCTGCATTGAAGGGTTCGAAGGCCGATGGCGTTGCCTATGCTGCCGATGCGGTGGCACGCGGTGCCGTCGTGATCGTGACGTCGCGCGGAGCAAAGCTTGGCAATGTCTCCGTACCCATCATTTATGTCGATGATCCACGCAGGACATTGGCACTGGCCGCCGCCAGTTTCTACAAACTACAGCCAGATGTGATGGTTGCTATCACCGGCACCAGCGGCAAAACCTCTGTCGCGTCGTTCACGCGTCAGATATGGGCGCAGGCGGGCTTTGCTTCGGCAAGCATTGGAACCACTGGCGTCGTCTCACCGAAGCGCGATGATTATGGTTCGTTGACCACACCCGATCCGGTCGAACTGCATAAATTGCTGCGCGAATTGGTGGAAGAGGGCGTAACCCACGCGGCGATGGAGGCCTCCTCTCATGGTCTCGACCAGCGCCGGCTCGACGGCGTCCGGCTTGTGGCCGGAGCCTTCACCAATCTCGGCCACGATCACATGGATTATCATGCGACTGTCGAGGAGTATCATACAGCGAAGCTGCGGCTGTTCACAGAGCTTCTGCCCAAGGGCGCACCGGCAATCATCTTCGCAGACGATCCGTTCTCCAAACCCACTATCGCCGCGGCAGAGAAGGCTGGTTGTACGGTTTTGACCGTTGGCCGTAAGGGCGATTTCATCACCCTGAAGCGGGTCGAGCACGAGCGGTTCCGCCAGCACGTTGAAGTGCACATTGCCGGTGAGATCTTTGAGATTACGCTACCGCTCGCTGGTGATTTCCAGGTAGCCAATGGTCTGGTCGCGGCGGGCCTTGCGATTGCCACGGGTGTACCTGCCGCAGCTGCAATGCGCGGGCTTGAGCGGTTGAAGGGTGCGCCGGGGCGGCTCGATCTTGTTGGTGCAACCGAAGATGGCGCTCCTGCCTATGTCGATTACGCACATAAGCCCGACGCGCTCGAAAATGTGCTGACGTCAGTTCGGCCGTTCACGACAGGCCGTGTTATCGTGGTTTTCGGTTGTGGCGGTGATCGGGACAAGGGCAAGCGCCCCATGATGGGCGAAATCGCAACACGCCTTGCTGATGTGGTCATCGTGACCGATGACAACCCCCGTTCCGAAGTTCCTGCCACCATCCGCTCTGAAATTCTGGCCGCGGCTCCCGGTGCCCGCGAAATCGCAGACCGCCGCGAGGCGATTCAGGAAGCCGTCGCCATGATGAAGACCGGCGATACGCTGATCGTTGCGGGTAAGGGGCACGAAGAAGGCCAGACCATCGGCGATGTTGTGCTCCCGTTTTCTGACCACGTCGAAGTCGCCCAGGCGCTTAAGGACCGGCTGGCGCGGGAGAAGGGCGCATGAACCTGCTCTGGACTTCCGATGCGATGGTCGAAGCGATGAATGGAAGGCCCGTCGGTAAATTGCCTGAAGGGATCACCGGAATTTCCATTGATACGCGTACCCTGCGGACCGGCGAAGTGTTCTTTGCCATTAAGGGTGATGCGCTCGATGGCCATGACTATGCAACGGCCGCTGTTGCGGCTGGCGCTGCACTCCTCGTGGTCGCGGAAGCAAAACTGCCCGCGCTCGGAAAACTGAAAGCGCCGATGATTGTCGTTGACGATGTGTTGGCGGCGTTGACCCGGCTAGGCATTGCATCGCGGGAACGCTCGCATGCACAGATCGTTGCCGTCACAGGATCGGTCGGCAAAACAACCACCAAGGAGGCACTGCGGCATGTTCTTGCACAAGCCGGAAAAGTGCATGCTTCTGTAGCATCTTTCAACAATCACTGGGGCGTACCGCTAACGCTCGCGCGCATGCCGGCGGACACTGATTATGGCATCTTTGAAATCGGCATGAACCATGCCGACGAAATACGCCCGCTCGTCAAAATGGTTCGCCCGCACGTCGCTTTGATTACGTTGATTGCTGCTGCACATCTCGGGCACTTCAAGAATTTGCAGGAAATCGCCATTGCCAAGGCCGAGATATTCGAAGGCGTTGCCCCGGGCGGCTATGCGTTGCTCAACCGCGATGACAAGCACTTCAAACTTTTGGAAAAGCTGGCGCACGATGCAGGTATTGAGCACATCAAGAGCTTTGGCGAGAATGYGCGTGCCGACTACCGCCTGATGAAGCTTAAACTTCACGACGAATGTTCCTGTTTGACGACGCGTCTTGCGGGCGAGGAAGCAGTCGTCAAAATAGGTGCTCCAGGCAGGCATATGGTCCAGAACGTACTTGCAGTCCTCGGTGCCGCCCACCTGACAGGCGCGGACATGACCAAGGTAACACTGGCGCTCGCATCCTTGCGACCGGAGAGYGGACGCGGCGCGCGTCATCTCCTTGAGATCGCCAATGGAACGTTCACATTGATTGACGAAAGCTACAACGCCAATCCCGCATCGATGCGCGCGGCAATCGAGCTTTTGGCGGCCGCAACGCCTCATGGTAAGGGCCGCCGCATCGCGGTTCTTGGCGACATGCTGGAATTGGGCAAGCAGGCACCGAAGCTTCACGCCGAGTTGTCTTCGGTGATCCTGGCCAATCCAATCAATATGGTTTTTCTCGGCGGACCGGAGATGGCCGCGCTGAAATCGGCCATGCCGGTTGAATTTCATGCCGAATACAGGCAGACCGTAGACGAATTGCAACCGCAATTGCTGAACACCATCAGAGCCGGTGACGTGATCATGGTCAAGTCATCCAAGGGGACCGGCTTCGCGCAGATCGTGAAAACGCTCCTGCAAAAATACAACACCGTAGAGCCGCTCGGTCCTGCCGAATAGCCTGCGTGTATGGGGAATTAACACATGTTGTACTACCTCGCCGGTCTGGCGGAACATATCCAGTTTCTAAACGTGTTCCGCTATATCACGTTCAGAACCGGCGGAGCGCTGATCACATMAGCGCTGATTGTTTTTCTGTTTGGCCCGCGCATTATCGACTCGCTGCGCATCCGGCAGGGTCGCGGCCAGCCGATCCGCGCCGATGGTCCGCAGACCCATTTCAAGAAAGCCGGAACGCCGACGATGGGCGGCCTGATGATCATGACCGGCATTGTCCTTTCTTCGCTGCTTTGGGCAAATTGGTCGAACGTCTATGTCTGGATCGTCCTTCTGGTCGCATTGTTCTTCGGAGCGATCGGCTTTTACGATGACTATCTCAAGGTCAGCAAACAGTCGTTCAAGGGCTTTTCGGCGCGAGCACGTCTCGGCATTGAATTCCTCGTCGCTGCCGTAGCCGGCCTAGCCATCATGCGGGCGGGGCAGGAGCCGTTTTCGTCCTCGCTGACATTCCCGTTTGCCAAGGAACTCATCCTCAATCTCGGCATATTCTTCATTCCATTTGCTGCCTTCGTTATGGTCGGTGCAGGCAACGCGGTGAATTTCACCGATGGCCTGGATGGCTTGGCGACAGTTCCGGTGATGATCGCGGCTGCTTCGTTCGGCGTCATCGCCTATCTCGCAGGTAACGCGATTTTTGCCGATTATCTGCAGATTCACTTTACGCCAGGCACAGGTGAACTCGCCGTTGTGCTCGGGTCGGTCATCGGCGCTGGGCTAGGTTTTCTTTGGTTCAATGCGCCTCCCGCCGCTATTTTCATGGGCGACACCGGCTCTCTCGCACTCGGCGGCCTCATCGGTGCAGTTGCCGTAGCTACAAAACATGAGATCGTCCTCGCCATCATCGGCGGTGTGTTCGTCATGGAGGCAATGTCGGTGATCATCCAGGTGGCATCGTTCAAGATGACTGGAAAGCGCGTCTTCCTGATGGCGCCAATTCACCACCATTTCGAAAAGAAGGGCTGGACGGAGAGCCAGGTCGTGATCCGCTTCTGGATCATTGCCGTGATCCTCGCTCTGATCGGCCTTTCCACACTTAAATTGAGATAGGTTTCTTGCATGATCGCTGCCCATTCCATGAAGGACAAGACCGTCGCGCTCTTCGGGCTCGGCGGTTCGGGCATCGCGACGGCGCAGGCGATAATCGCGGGCGGGGCCAAGGTCATTGCCTGGGACGATAATCCCGAGAGTGTTGCGCGCGCGCAAAGCGCCGGAATAGAGACCGCTGATCTTCGTCAGGTCGATTGGAAACAGTTCTCCTCGTTCGTATTGTCACCCGGCGTGCCGCTCACTCACCCGCGGCCACACTGGACAGTGGATCTCGCAAGGGCAGCAGCCGTCGAGATCATCGGCGATATCGAGCTTTTCGTGCGCGAGCGCAACCTGGCTCACAAGCAGAGCCCCTTCATTGCTATTACCGGTACCAACGGCAAGTCGACCACAACTGCGCTGATCGCTCATCTCATCAAGAGCTCCGGTCGCGACATGCAGCTTGGCGGCAATATCGGCACGGCTGTCATGACGTTGGAGCCGCCGGCGGACGAACGCTTTTATGTCGTCGAATGCTCTTCCTACCAGATCGATCTCGCGCCTTCGCTCAATCCAACCGCAGGTATCCTGCTCAATCTGACGCCGGACCACCTCGACCGTCATGGCACAATGCAACATTATGCCGAGATCAAGGAACGTCTGGTAGCCGGTAGCGAAATTGCAATCGTCGGCGTGGATGACAGCTTTTCAGCGTCAATCGCGGACCGGATGGAGCGAACAGGCAAATCCGTCATTCGCATTTCAAAACGCTTAGCCGTTCGCGATGGGTATTTTGCCAACGGTCCGGAACTGATCTTTGCCAGAAAGGGCGACGAAACAGTTGTTGCATCGCTCGCGGGCATCGGGTCGCTGCGCGGCGAACACAATGCGCAAAATGCACTCGCTGCCTTCGCTGCCTGCCGCGCGGTCGGTCTCACGGCAGAAGAAATCAATGCAGGGCTGAAAACGTTTCCAGGTCTCGCTCACCGCATGGAACAGGTCGCGCGGCTCGGCAAGACATTGTTCGTCAACGATTCCAAGGCAACAAACGCGGAAGCTGCTGCCCCCGCTCTCTCATCTTTCCTGCGTATTTACTGGATTGCTGGAGGTTTACCCAAAGAAGGCGGCATCGCTTCGTTGTCCGGCTTCTTTCCGCGCATTGCCAAGGCCTATCTGATCGGTGAGGCGGCGCCGCAATTTGCGGCAACGCTAGGCGACGCTGCACCATTCGAGATATCCGGCACAATCAGTGCTGCTGTGGATCATGCCGCGCACGATGCAGCCATGGACGGTTCGAGTGAACCCGTAGTTCTGCTGTCGCCGGCCTGCGCCAGTTTCGACCAATTTCAGAACTTTGAAAAACGCGGCGACGCATTCCGCTCGGCCGTCCTTGCGCTTGAGGGCGCAGCACCAATCATGGGAGCTAGAAGCTAATGGTTAGTCGTGTTGACCGTGGTCCCGTTGCCGATTGGTGGTGGACAATCGATCGGTTTCTCCTCGCCGCCTGCCTGGCTCTGATGGGGCTTGGCATTCTGCTATCGTTCGCCGCGAGCCCCGCGGTAGCCGAGCGTATCGGCCTCGACAGCTTTCACTTCGTCAAGCGGCAGGCGCTGTTCATGGTGCCGGCGGTCATGGTGATGTTTGCCGTCTCCTTCATGGCGCCAAAAACCATCCGGCGCTTTGCCATGATCATGCTCGGTATTTCCCTCGTGGCTATGGTTGGCGCCCTGTTTTTCGGTATCGAGGTCAAGGGTGCCAGGCGGTGGGTCTCGCTTGCCGGCGTATCAATTCAGCCATCCGAATTCATGAAGCCGGCCTTCGTCATCATCTGTGCGTGGCTGTTTGCCGAAAACGAACGCCGCAAGGACATTCCCGGTAACTTCTTCGCCATGGTGTTGTTTGCCGTGGTTGCAGCATTGCTGGTTGCACAACCCGATCTTGGCCAGACCATCCTGACAGCCGTTACCTGGGGCGCGATGTTCTTCATGGCCGGTGTACCGTGGTTCTGGATTATCCTCCTCGGTATTCTCGCAGTTGGCGGATTCTTTGGCGCCTACACGGTCTTTCCGCACGTTGCCGGCCGTATCGACCGGTTCTTGACCGGCGAGGGCGATACTTTCCAGGTAGATGCAGGGCGTGAGGCGATTGTCCGGGGTGGCTGGTTCGGTCAGGGTCCGGGCGAGGGCACTATCAAGCGCATCATTCCTGACAGCCACACCGACTTCATATTCTCCGTGACCGCAGAAGAATACGGTATCGCCCTCTGCCTGTTGATAGTGCTGATCTTTGCCTTCATCGTTATCCGCGGCCTGTCGATCGCCCTGAAAGAACGCGATGATTTCACTCGCCTTGCTGTATCGGGTCTGGTGATTCTGTTCGGGTTCCAGTCGATCATCAACATGTCGGTCAATCTGCACCTGATGCCCGCGAAGGGCATGACGCTGCCATTCATCTCCTACGGTGGTTCATCACTGATCGCGGTGGCAATTTCGACAGGGCTTTTGCTCGCGCTGACACGCCGCCGCCCCGAGGGTCGGCGTTCCGCAACGTTGGCAAATTCGAAAATGCATTCGATGTTAGGTAGCACCTGATCGATGTCCAAGGGGGTTATCTTTCTCGCTGCCGGGGGGACTGGCGGGCATCTTTTCCCGGCCGAAGCGCTTGCGCATGAATTGATCGAGCGCGGGTGGGATATCCACCTGGCGACCGACGAACGTGCACAACGTTTCACAGGCGCATTT
>NZ_JBFUMG010000032.1:0-20289 GCF_054049495.1 Phyllobacterium sp. P5_D12
ATGAAATTCCAGGAGATCCAGTATGGTTTGCCGGAGTATGGCAAGTCGTAACCAAGGACAAAAGGTGAGATAATCAGCCACAAACCAATGATGGCCAAGCACCAATCTTGCCAGCGGAATCTGCTCATTCGACATTTCTCCTACGAGCGCCAGTATATTGCGATCACATTAGGGATGTTGAAATTCATCACATTGCGGTGGATCAATTCGAACTAGATGCCCACTCGTCGGGCATATCGACGGATCAGGTTGGCCACGCTCGGCGATACCACACTCAAGTCAACTGAATCTTGGCTGGCAGCCCTGGACTGCTAGCGACACAGGCAGATTTCACGCCACACGCACTTACCGTGATTTCTGGTCGCTACTGGGAAGGCATATCGTCGTCATATAAAATGCGCTCGGAGGCCCCGTCCAAGTCTTCGTACTGCCCGTTCTTCAGGGACCACAGGAACAGAACCAGTCCTGCCAGACCGAGCGCAAGGGAAATGGGGATCAAGTAGAAGAAGTCGCTCATTTTACCACTACCTCCAGCGGCAACTTGAAGCCCAACGGCTTTGTCGTTCCCAGCATTGGCTCGCCCTTGAGCCTGAGCGCGTTGGCCACAACCACTATGGACGACAGGGACATGGCAATCGCCGCGACAAAGGGAGTTGCGTGACCGAGAATTGCGACAGGTAGCGCCACGACATTGTAGCCGATGGCGATGACGAAGTTCTGCCGGATCAATTTACCTGCATCCCGTGCGATCCGATAAGCAAGAAACACGGTTTCGAGGCTGTCTTGAAGAAAAACAAAGTCGGCATTGTTGCGACCAACGTCGGCGGCGGTTGCAGGGGCCATGGATACATGCGCTGCCATGAGAGCGGGCGCATCATTTAAGCCGTCACCGACCATCAGGACCTTCCGGCCCTGCTTTGTCAGCATTTTTATGCGTTCAAGCTTCCCGCCCGGCAGGACGCCCGCCGTGTAATTCGGCATGCCGAGCTGATCAGCAATTTCACGCACCGCGGGTTCGCTGTCGCCGGATATTATCTCCACGGCAATTCCGGCCTTGCGCAATTTCTCGACGAGGGAATGCGCGCCTGGCCGGAGCCTGTCGGAGAAAACGAACGACGCGAGCTTTCGCCCATCGCAAGAAAACACCGTTTCGGCCGGAATTTGTCCCCCATCGTACTTACGGGCGAATGCCGCTCGCCCAAGCCGATAGACCTTGCCCCGAGAGATGCCTTCCAATCCGAGGCCGGGAAATTCCTGTACTTGGTCAAAGTGAACCCGGGAATGGGCTGCGTGTGGTGCGGCAGCGTAAATTGCCTGTGCGGTCGGATGGCGTGAATGGGAAGCAAGCTCCATAGCCATGGAGAAGGCCCTGCGGTCAATCTCGTCGATATTCGTGACCTGCAGTTGCCCCAGCGTGAGCGTCCCCGTCTTGTCGAAGACGACAGTGTCGATCTCATTGAGGCGTTCCATAGCCGATCCGTCTTTGACCATGATCCTGCTTTCGAAGAGCCGGCGCGCAGCCATGACCTGGACCATCGGCACCGCAAGACCGAGTGCGCAAGGGCAGGTGATGATCAAAACAGCAATGGCGACTGTCGCGGCCTGATGCACATCGCCTTGAAAAATCATCCAGCCCACGAAGCTGAGGAGCGACGTCAAGTGAACCGCCGGCGCGTAAAGACGGGAAGCACGGTCGGCAATACGCCGATAAACCGACTTGCCGGATTCGGCGGCTTCCATCAGCCGTATCATTTCGGCGAGAAATGAATCATCGGCAACAGCTGTGGCAACAACGACCAGCGACCCGGTGATATTCAATGTTCCGGCCTGCAGGGCTGCACCCGATTCGACTGGGCGTGGGGCGCTTTCGCCAGTTACGAGCGAGAAGTCTATATCGGAGATACCGCGCTCAACTTCGCAATCGACAGGAACGCGCTCGCCGGCGGTGATCAACAGACGCGTGCCCGGCCGGATCTCTCTCAACGGGAGATATTCATATTCGCCGTCGGCTCCGATCGTCAACGCACCCCGAGGCGACAGTTGTGCGAGCCCCTTCACCGCCGTGCGCGTCCGCTCGCGCATGACATAATCCAGCGTACGCCCGATCAACAGGAAAAACACCAAAGACGTTGCGGCGTCAAAATAGGCGTGTTCGTATCCGTGATAGGTGTCGTAGACGCTGAGGGCAAAGGCCGCGGCGATGCCGATGGAAATCGGCACGTCCATATTGGTTTGCCCGTGCCGGAGCGCGCGCCAGGCGGATCGATAAAACACCCGTCCGGAATAGATGAGCGCGGGCAGGGCTATGCTGGCACAAATCCAATGAAGGATGTTTCGCGTGGAACCTTCTGCACCCGCCCAGACGGAGACTGACAACGACATGATGTTCATGGACGCAAATGCGGCAACCGCCAGAGCCCTGAGCATCCTTGGAAGTTCGCCGTCAGGCTTGGCGGCTTCGGTGGGATCGAAGAGATGCCCATCATAGCCGAGCTGCTTAAGCGCGCCTATCGCATCGGGAGGAGTCCCCCGGTCCGACCAGCGCAGCGCCAAACGTTTGCTCGACAGATTGACCCGCACGTTCTGCACACCGTCAAGCTTTGCCAGTCCCCGCTCGATTTTGTTGATGCAGCCGCCGCAGTGGATCGACGGGACGGAGATTTCCGTCTGCAGGATGCCGTCGCCGATGCTCCGGCTTGCCAGTCTGAATTCTTCGGCCGACGGGGTTGACGGGCGAAAGGCATCGGCGGAAACAACTGTGGTTGCGGGCATACAGCACGTCATATCGCTAATCCGAATCCCGCATCGTTACGTAGGCATGCCAGGTCGCATGACCTAGCAACGGGAAAATGATGACGAAGCCGATCATTCCCGAAAACAACGCGATCACGGTGAGGCTCAGCACAATTGCGCCCCACAGCAGCATGACTGGCAAATTGTTCCAGACGATCGACATGCTCGTTCCCATGGCAGTAAATGCGTCGAATTTCTTGTC
The DNA here is from genome assembly GCF_054049495.1 of Phyllobacterium sp. P5_D12. NCBI lineage: Bacteria > Pseudomonadati > Pseudomonadota > Alphaproteobacteria > Hyphomicrobiales > Phyllobacteriaceae > Phyllobacterium > Phyllobacterium sp. P5_D12. The sequence continues at coordinate 2,996 of NZ_JBFUMG010000032.1, forward strand.
CAGCACCATGGGGATGGAGAAGACGCTGATGGCAAAGGCGAAGGCCGCGAAAATCCCGCCGATGGCCACGCCGACCGCCAGCATCGCCACACCCATCGGGGTGCCGAACAGCATGGGGAGGATATGATCCATTCCCGGGAACGGCTTCCAACCAAAGAACAGCGCATACAGAAGCACGGCAGCACGCATCCACAGCAGCATCAGACCCAACAGGACGGTCCCGACGAACAGGACGTGCTGGCTGGTGCCCCTCTCGGGAATCAGCATGGAAGCCAGCGTGACGGGCGACCCCTTGGACAGGCGTCGGCTCTTGACATAGAGGCCTGTGGCAAGTGCGGGGCCGACCACCAGGAAGCCCGCAAGTGCGGGAAAGAGCGCAAAGTCCAGCCTGTAGAAGAGAATTCCGGCAGCGATTGCAAGCGAAATGATTGCTACGCCAGCGCCATAGACAAGACTGGGAAACGGGACCGTCCACAGATCGTGCCAGCCTTGCGCAAACCAAGTCAACGCTTCGCTGGGTGAAAGATGCCTGTTGCGATCGACAGCCTTTGGAAGTGGCGGAACGGTTACGGGAATTTTCATTGGAAGCCTCTCCCTGTGTCGCTTCACTGTGCGGACTTTACTCAACATGCTGAATCCGCTGCGCGGTACGTGCCGTCCTGCTGGCTTTTGACCTTCAGGTGGTCGACGCACTCAGGACGCGACTGAAATGCAACGTAAACCAGATGAATGTTCGCCAGGATGACCACACTCAATCCCAAAGCAACGACGAGAAATATCCAGCGCTTTGGCCATGCGATGATGATGTTCATGACGCGCCTCCCGCCGTCGTCTCGGCTCGGTTTTTCCTTAAATCGAGAAGATAAAGCGTGATGATCTTGATCTGCGCAGGCGTGAGACGTGCACCCCAGCTCGGCATGTGGCCCTGGCGACCGGAAAAGATGGTTTGGTAGATGTCGCCGCGGCTTCCTCCATAAATCCAATATTGGTCGGTAAGGTTGGGAGCACCGCTCTCGACCAAGCCTTTGGCGTCTTTGCCATGACAGGCGACGCAATTGGTGACGAAGAGGTCTTTTCCCTTCGCAATATCTTCCTTGTTTTTGTCGGTGACCATGGCGGGGTCGGACAGCGACGTCACAAAGCCAGCCAGCAGCGAAACCTGTTCCTGCGTCAACATCCCATCGCGGCCAAAGGCAAGCATTTGGGAAACCCGTGTGTTGGGATGGGCACCATTGATGCCGACTGTCACAGTCTGCAACACTGTTTGGGGATCGTCGCCCCATAACATTGGTGACTCTGCGACGTTGGGGAAGCCCTTGTTGCCCCTTGCGTTCGCCCCATGGCAGGCCGCACAGTTGTCGCCGAACAGCGTGCGCCCGTCCTCGCGGACAGTGCGCATCAGGTCGGCGTCGGACTGGATCTGTGCGAGACCTTCCTTTTCGATCCGGGTCATCCAGTTCGCACGTTCTGCGGTGGCTTCTTCGATCGATTTGGCGACCGCCTGCTTCTGGTCAACGCCGAGCAGCCCTTTGAAATACCCGGTCCCATACGGCCAGCTCGGCATCAGAAGGGTCCAGCCCAGCGCGAAGACACCCATGGTGATGAGAAAAAAGTACACAGGTCTCGGAACTGGTGTGTTCAATTCCTTGATGCCATTCCATTCATGCCCGGTCGTTTGATGGCCAGTGAATGGGTCACGTTCGCCTACAGACATGGCCTATCCTCTTCGTCGGATATCACCGCTACCGCGGCATGTTCAAAAGGCTTCTTGTTCGACGGCCAGTATGTGTAGACCAACACACCGATCGACATTGCGATCAGGTAGAACAGTCCGAATGATTTGGAAAAGCCCGTCAGCATCTCGTGATCGATCGTCATTTCACTCCACCTCGTTTTGCGGCGTGGTATGGGCGGCGTCTGTCAGGTGTCCGAGCACCTGAAGGTAGGCCACCAGCGCATCCATTTCGGTAACGGAGCCCTGATTGCCGTCAAACAGGCTCACATCCGTCTTCTCGCCATATCGCTCGATGACGCCAGTGGCCAAATCCGTGTCCGGGTTGGCTTGGCCGACGGCGTCCTTCGGCGCGTTGGCGATCATGTCATCGGTGTAGGGCACGCCCACCGCCCGCAATGCTGCCAGATGCTCGCCAAGGTCACCCGTCTCCAACTGGTTGCGCAGCAGCCAGCGATAGGCAGGCATGTTGGACTCCGGAACCACGTCACGCGGGTTGTTGAGGTGTGCAGTCATCCAGTCGTTGGAATATTTCCCCCCGACGCGGGCCAGATCCGGTCCCGTTCGCTTCGAGCCCCACAGCATGGGATGATCATATTTCGACTCTACCGCCAGTGAATACGGACCGTATCTCTCCACCTCGTCGCGCAACGTGCGGATCATCTGGGAATGGCAGGCATAACAACCTTCCCGGATGTAGATGTTGCGGCCGGCAACCTCGAGTGGCGTGTAGACCCGCATGTMCGGCGCTTTTTCGACGGTCTCGTCGATCGTGAACAGCGGAGCGATTTCGATGAAGCCGCCGATGCTGGCGACGACAATGATGGCGATGACAAATCCGATCGCATTGCGTTCAAGCCGATAGTGAAAATTGAACATTTTCTATTCTCCGGCTTGGGCGATTGGTGTGGCAGGCTCAAGGCCCAAGGGAATGTCCGAGGCAGATTCCGATGCGACGGGTACAGGCGATCGGATCGTCATGACGATGTTGTAGAGAGCAATCACCGCACCCGACAGGAACAGCAGACCGCCAAATGCGCGGGCTATATAGTAGGGGTGCATGGCGACAAGCGAGTCGACAAAGGAATAACTCAAGGTGCCGCTGTCGTTGTAGGTCCGCCACATCAGGCCTTGGATCACGCCGGAATTCCACATCGCGAAGACGTAGACTATCGTTCCGGACAGGGCGAGCCAGAAGTGCCACTCCACCAGCTTGGCCGAATAAAGCGCCGGGCGTTTCCATAGCCAGGGCGTCAGTGCATAGAGCGAGCCGTATGTGATCATGGCGACCCAACCGAGCGCGCCGGCATGAACGTGGCCGATGGTCCAATCGGTGTAGTGGGAGAGTGAGTTGACGGCGCGAATTGCCATGAAGGACCCTTCGAATGTCGCAAGGCCGTAGAAGATCGCAGCCAGCATCATGAAACGAAGTACCGCATCGTCACGCACCTTGTGCCAGGCTCCGTTGAGCGTCAGCAGCGCATTTCCGGCCGATGCCCAGGACGGAACGAGCAGGACCACCGAGAACGCCATTCCAAGGCTCTGAACCCAGTGGGGGAGGGCCGTGTAATGGAGGTGGTGCGAACCCGCCCACATATACATGAAGGTGATGCCCCAGAAGCTGATGATTGAAGTTCTGTAGGAATAGATCGGACGGCCCGCCCGTTTAGGGAGGTAGTAGTACATCATCCCAAGGAAACCCGCCGTCAGGAAGAAGGCCACGGCGTTGTGGCCGTACCACCACTGCGTCATGGCATCCTGCACGCCGGAGAACAGCGAATAGCTTTTGGCGTGTCCAAAGGAGATGGGAACCGCGAGGTTGTTGATGATGTGCAGGAGGGCGACGACCAGGATGAAGGCCATGTAGTACCAATTGGCCACGTAGATGTGCGGCTCCTTACGGCGCAGAAGCGTGCGAATATAGATCGAGAAATAGACGACCCAGACCACGACCAGCCAGATGTCCGCATACCATTCCGGCTCAGCATATTCCTTCGACTGGGTGATGCCCATGAGATAGCCGCTCGCGGCCAGCACGCAGAACAGGTTATAGCCCAACAGCACGAACCATGGACTGAACTGATCCGGCAGGCGCGCGCGGGTTGTCCTTTGAAGAACATGAAATGACGTGGCGATGAGGGCGTTGCCGCCGAAACCGAAAATCACGCCACTGGTGTGGACCGGACGCAGACGGCCGAAGCTTGCCCACGCGGCGTCAATAGTCAGTTCCGGCCAAGCCAGAAGGGCCGCAATCCACACGCCGACGAGCATACCGATCACTCCCCAGACCAACGTCAGGATGATGCCGACCTTGCTGGGTTCATCATAATACTCAGACAGGCGCGCCGGGGATGGCTCAGGGGCGTCGTAGGCGCGCAGCAGCGCCACGGCACCTGCGATTGCGCTGACTGCGATGACCCAGCCGTGCGTCCCGATAAGATCATCGCGCCCCGCAGCGGCCATCGTTACGCCAATACAAAGGAGGATGAGGAACGTAAGCGCTGCCAGTACACGCTCATTGCCAGTCAATTGTGAAATCACTTCGATTGCCCCCGATAATGAAAGCCGTCGCATTGATTGGTTTGGCTGTGATTAGTCCAATCCGCGTGCGTCCTATGTAGAATCCGTTGAGAGCAACCTAGCGTGCTGCCAAATCTCTTCTTTGATCCATGTCAAAGATGCCCGGCCTTATATTGTTGTCGGCCGCCGAGGCCTCACGCCCATTCTCCAGGGACAAACCAAGAGCCGGAACGGTCACGACGTCCTGTTTAGCGCCCAGCTCAAATGACGCGTGCTCTGGCCGCGTCTCGTGTCGGGGAAACGTGTGTGCCAGAAAAAAACCAATGCTTCGTGGCCTCGGATGCGATGAGATACATGATGGTGATGGCAAAGAGCCCGGCCATTATCGGCAGTGGTAATGGCACAAATCCGAACCAGGCCGCGTATGGCAATATAGGTGTCACCACAGCGACCAGGAAAGTGCCCGCCGTCAACCAGACGAGCACCGCGCTTGGCCGACTTTGCCAAAAGGCCTTTCTGGTGCGAACGACGAAAACGATCGCCAGCTCGGTAATAAGGGACTCGATGAACCAGGCAGTCTGGAACGTCTGGGCTGTCGCGTGGGCAACAAAAATCAAGAAGCCGAATGTCAAGAAATCAAAAAAGCTGCTGACAAGGCCAAAGGTCAGCATGAAGCGCCGGACAAAGGCAATGTCCCAATGTCTTGGCATCCTGGTCTGTTCCTCATCGACATTGTCGGTTGAGATGGCAAGCGAGGGCAAGTCCGATAGGAAATTGTTCAGGAGTATCTGCTTGGCAAGCAAGGGGAGGAATGGCAAAAACAGGGAGGCCAGTGCCATGCTCACCATGTTGCCAAAATTAGCGCTGGTCGTGATCGAAATGTATTTCATCGTGTTGGCGAAGGTCTTCCTACCATCATCGACGCCACGCCCGAGTACACCAAGATCRCGTTCAAGTAGAATGATGTCGGCCGCCTCCCGTGCAACATCGACTGCACTGTTGACGGAAATACCGACGTCGGCAGCGTGCAGGGCGGGCGCATCATTGATACCGTCGCCGAGATATCCGACCACGTGGCCCCGGCTTTGCAGGGCCTCGACAATCCGCTCTTTCTGATTGGGGTCGATTTCAACAAAAAGGTCCGTTTTTGAGGCAACTGCAAACAGTGCATGCTTGGTCATGCGTGCCAGTTGCTGACCTGTGATGATGTTCTTCTTGGCAAGACCAATCGTTTCGGCGAGATGCGCAGCCACGTAGCGGTTGTCTCCGGTGATGACCTTGATGCCGATGCCTCTTCTGGTCAGCGAGGCAAGCGTTGCGGCCATGTCTCGCTTCGGCGGATCAAGGAAAAGTAGAAAGCCCGCAAAACAAAGATCTGTTTCGTCTTGCCGCGTGAACACGCGATCGGGACTGAGCCGGCGGATTGCAAGGCCGAGCACGCGATAGCCTTGACCGCTCCACGTCTTGAATCGCGTCTCAATGTCTGTACGAATGCGGGCGTCGATCGGTCGAACGCCCTTTGTAGTCAGGACGGACGTACAAACCTCCAAGACGTTTTGGACGGCTCCTTTGCAGATGACCAAATTCTCGTTGGACTCCAGCCCTCGGACAATCACGGAAAGACGCTTTCGTATGAAGTCGTAAGGGATCTCGTCGACCTTGGCGTAGTGCGCAAGACAATCCGTTGCGTCTTCGGCGTTGGCGATAGACTCATCGAGAGGGTTTTTTAGTCCTGTCTGGAGCGTTGCATTCAGCCGGGCCCAGACTGCGACCTGCTGCGATGCTTTTCCCTCCACATCGAGACACCCGTCCAGATGTATGACGCCTTCCGTGAGAGTACCCGTCTTGTCAGTGCAAAGCAGATCCATGCTTCCGAGGTTCTCGATTGCATCGAGCCTCCGGACCACCACGCCGGCCTTGGCCATTGCACGTGCGCCTCGTGCCAATGTGACGCTTATGATTGCGGGCAGAAGTTCGGGCGTGAGACCCACGGCTAACGCCAGCGAGAAGAGCAGTGAATCGATCAGCGGGCGATGAAGAAGAAGATTCGCGAAAAGGACCAGGATGACGATCGCCAACATGATCTCGGTCATGAGATAACCGAAGCGACGGATGCCTCTTGCAAATTCGGTTTCCGGAATTCGCCGCTCAATGACAGCCGCGATGCTGGCGAACTCGGTTTGTCTTCCCGTCTTGACGACTAGAACAGTCGCGGTCCCGCTGCGAACCGATGTACCTGTAAAGACGCTGTTGCTACGGACCGCGAGGCCTGCAGCTACGTCTGATATGCCCGGCGATTTCACTGCCGGAAAGGTCTCGCCCGTAAGCGCCGACTCGCTCACGTTGAAGTCGCGGGCCTCCAGAATGATGCCGTCTGCCGGAATAAGGTTGCCAGCCGAAAGATGGAGGACGTCTCCCGGTACGATGTCGTTCGCTGAGACGCTGATTTCTGCCCCGTCGCGCATGACCGTGGCCTTGCGGGCAACTACCTCTCTTAAGGCTTGTACTGCTTTCGAGGCTCCGTATTCCTGTGTAAAGCTCAGCAGACAACTTGCCAGGACGATGGCGGTGATGATGATTGACTCATGCCCTTCACCAACGGCGGCCGACGCGCCAGCGGCAAAGACAAGAATAAGCACGAGAGGGCTGCGAAACTGACGCGCCAGTGTGGCAATTGCGGATGTTCCAGAGGCTTCGCTGAAAGAATTGGGCCCGACCGCGGCCAGTCTTTTCTTTGCTTCTATTGAGGCAAGTCCCTCTGATGTCGTTGTGAGTTCACTCATCAACTGACCTGCAGGGCGAGACCAATATGCATCGCCGAGGGCGATATCCCTGGACATTTTAGAATCTGGTGCCGATCGGAATAGCATTCGCTACACAGCTTTCAAGTTCAAAGAGGGAATTCGTTCCCATCGTCGGAGCTCTTACCGATAGTCTTCCCGCCGACGGCGGCATTGATCCGTATCAAGTATGCCCAAGGACCACCGTCCTTGATGCGGATCAAAGATGAAGATGAGTTAATGTGCATGATCCAGCGCAAGTCATAAGGAAATTGCGCATGAGCGTTCGAAACCTGGAACACGCATTTCACCCGAAATCCGTTGCGCTGATCGGTGCGTCGGACAAAGCAGGATCGGTCGGCAGCATCGTCATGCGCAACCTTGTGAGCGGAGGATTCGAAGGTGAGATATGGCCAGTCAATCCTAAGTACAAAATGGTCGAGGGTCGAACCTGTTATCCTAAAGTGGAAGATATCCCGGGCCTCCCGGGTTTGGCCATCATTGTCACACCCTCACAGACGGTTCCCGGCCTCATCCGCGATCTGGGGGAAAAAGGTACCCGCGCGGCCGTCGTCATTACTGCCGGCCTCAATGGCACGAACGGGTTGAGGCAGGAAATGCTCGATGCTGCGAAGCCTTACCTCTTACGCATCATCGGACCCAATACAGTCGGTCTGCTGCTGCCGCCAGTTAAACTAAATGCCAGTTTCGCCCACATGAATGCCCAGCCCGGTAAGATCGCGCTGCTGTCGCAATCGGGCGCGATCGCAACGTCGCTTATCGATTGGGCTGCCGACAATCAGATCGGTTTTTCGCAAATCGTGTCACTTGGAGGCATGGCGGATGTTGACGTCGCAGATTGCCTCGACTTGCTGGCAGGAGATGCCGGGACAAAGGCGATCGTCATGTATCTGGAATCGATTCCGCATCCGCGCAAATTCATGTCCGCCGCCCGGGCTGCTGCCCGCCTCAAACCTGTCATTGCAATCAAGCCTGGACGGCATAACGCGGCCGCAAAAGCTGCCGCAACGCACACAGGTGCCTTGTCGGGTGCCGACCGGGTGGTCGACGCCGCGTTGCGACGAGCCGGGGTACTGCGCGTCAGCGGACTGGCGGAACTGTTCGATGCGACGGAAACCCTTTCAAGATTTGCTTTGCTGGAGCGGGTGCGGGTGGGTATCGTCACCAATGGTGGCGGCGTAGGCGTTCTCGCGGTCGACCAGTTAATGGACAACAAGGGCGAGCTGGCAGAGCTTTCGGCGATCACACTGGAGCGCCTTGATCAGTGTCTGCCGCAAATTGGTCACATGCCAATCCAGTGGACATCGTCGGCGACGCCCCGCCCGAACGGTTCAAGGCTGCGGTAGAGGCTGTTGCCGCCGATCCCGGAACCGACGCCATTTTGGTGCTCAATTGTCCGACCGGACTGGCGTCGCCCATTGCCGCCGCCACCGCTGTTGCTTCGTTGGCTAGTTCCGGAATGATTGCCGGCAAACCCGTTTTTGCCTGCTGGCTCGGTGAGCGTGTGGCCCGTGAAGGTCGCCGTGTGCTCGTCGACGCCGGGATCGCAAGCTACGAAACGCCGGCGGCAGCCGCCAATGCGATATCCTATCTTTCCGACTGGTCACACGCACAACAGGCGTTAATGCGTGTTCCCGACAGTCGGCACGATGATAAGCGCTTTGATCGCGAGGCCGTTTACCGTCTCTTTCACCGGGCAGCGGCCGAAGGCCGCCGCATGCTGACTGAACCGGAAGCCAAGGCGGCAATTGCAGCATACGGAATTCCAGTTCCCCGGACCCTTGTGGCGCGGACGGTTGATGAGGTGGAGCATGCTGCCGGCGAATTACTGTCAGTAGGCGGCAACGTTGTGGTGAAATTGCTTTCCAAATCGCTCACCCACAAATCAGATGTCGGCGGCGTGGTGCTGGATATTGCAACGCCGGGAGCGGCGCGTGAAGCAGCGGTCGCAATCGGCGCGCGCGTCAAGGCCCTCAGTCGCGATGCAGACGGCGACGGTTTTGCAGTTCAGCCGATGGTCATGCGCAAAAACGCGCAGGAATTGATCCTGGGTATGAGCCACGATCCTGTTTTCGGCCCGGTGATCTTATTCGGAGCCGGCGGCACCGGGGTGGAACTGGTTGATGATACAGCCGTCAGCCTACCGCCGCTCGATAACGTCCTTGCAGGCGATCTGATCGACAGAACACGCATCGGCCGTCTGCTGGCTGGATTTCGCGACCGCCCGGCCGCCGACAGGGCGTGCATAGTCGATGCGATCAGCGCCGTGTCGCAAATGATCGTCGACTTTCCATGCTTGATTTCGATGGATATCAATCCGCTTCTTGCCGACGCTGACGGTGTAGTTGCACTTGATGCGCGGATTGAAATTGATCCAAATGGATTGAAGCGATCCGGTCCCAATCCCGGTCTCGCCATCCGGCCTTATCCGTCGAATTGGGCGCGAGACGTGACGCTCGATGGAACAACGTACCACTTGAGGCCGATCCGACCGGACGATGTGGGTCTGTATCCGCCTTTTCTGTCGAAGGTATCGGCGCACGACCTTCGCTTGCGCTTTCTTGCTCCGCGCCCGACGTTTTCCGATGATAGTCTGCGTCGTCTCACACAGCTTGATTATGACCGCGACATGGCTTTCGTGGCCTTGAACAAACCAAGCGGGGAACTGGCCGGGATAGCTCGACTCAACTCCGATCCGGATCACGAAATCGCAGAATACGCAGTCCTTGTCAGAACCGACTTGCAGGGGCAGGGCCTTGGTTGGGAATTGCTCCGTCAATTGATCAATTTTGCAAGAGCGGACGGGGTGAAACAGATTGAAGGGTTCATACTCAGCGAGAACAAGAAGATGCTGACATTGTGCCGAGAATTTGGATTTTCAATCTTACACCATCCATCAGATCAAAGTCTCATGCTGGCAACGCTCAATCTGCAGCGAGCCTGATGACACGGTCGACGTTCAGCTCGACAGGAATCGACTGAAACTCTCTTCTGCGAGGAGGGAACGCGTGACGCCGCCAAAAACCAATTCCCGTACCCTGCTGTGGCCGTATGCGCCTGAGACGACCAGTTCCGCGCCCATCTGTCTGGCGAAACGAAGAAGGCTTTCGCTCTCGTGTCTGTCCTTGATGATCTCGCTTCGCGCGGTCACGCCATGACGGCGAAGGAATGCGCAAACGTCGTCGATGCTCTCCTGAGTGAGAATGTCCGCGCCCCGGTCGACCGTCACGACCACCACCTCGCTGGCTTGGCACAACAACGGAAGGGCATCGACAACAGCGCGGCGCGCTTCGCGGGTGTCCTTCCACGCAATCAGGGCGGTATTGGTAAAAATGCGCCTCGCGCCCTTTGCCGCAACGAGGACGGGCCGACCAGCTTGCAGCACGAGATTGCCCAAATTGATGAAGCGCTCGGGATGACCGAGGGTAAAATCGTCTTCACACCCCGTGACAATCAGGTCGGCCACCCTCGACATTTCAATAATGAGCCGAGTTGGATTGGCGACACCATCGCGCCATTCGCGCGAGACGTTGGTTCCTGCATGACTCTCAAATTCACGACGCAAATTTTTCATCCGTAGCTCGATTTCTTCGCGTTCGTGAGCCATGTCGCCGTCGGTCACCACACCTTCGGGCCATGCCATCGGAGCTGATGGAACCGCAGCTGCAAAGCCAATCAGGTGAGAGTTGAATCGAGCAGCGAGATTGATCGCGTAGTCCATGAGCGGCGCAACCGGACCGTCGATGTTGAGATTGGCGAGTATGGTTCTGTAGGACATCGCTGTCACCTTTCAAAAATACGGGTTCTTGCAGCGCCGGATGACCTATGGCTTTTCCACCAAGGTTATCCGGTAGGGACGCATGGCGTTGCCATTGCCGATGGAGATGTATTCGCCTGGGACAAAGCGTTCGTCACTCAGATGAAAGGCAAGTTCGTCGTCGGAGACGCCTTGTGCGTAGTCGAAATACCATTGACCGCCTGGTTTCCTTCGCAGCCTGCCAATCAAGTCCTCGCCCTTGGGGCGAAAGCGGCGGACGCGGCACAGGCTCTGGTTTTCTTTCCACTCCACGGCGTCAAGCTGTCCGTACTCGTCGAGAGGCACCAGCAAATCATAGCCTTCGTGGGAATCGCCCGCCGGATGACCTTTCTCGCGTGCCAACACCAGCCGCACATGGCGGAATTTGGAAGTCAGTTCTGTCAAATTGACCATCGTAAATCTCCTTGTTGGTGTGGAATCACTATCGAACAAATTTTCGGCGCGCTTTGATCCAGCGCAAGGAGCCCTGCAATGCTACGGCCTACGCTCAAGACTTGGACGTAAGGTTCCTCAAACAAGGATCGCTGCCATGTCGTGCAGGAGCGTATTTAGTGTCATCGGGATAGATCAGTGTGACCGCGACATTTTGAATGCCATGCACCTCTGTAAGGAGCAGGACGCGCATCTGAGTGTCCTCATCGTGTCGCTTGCACCTACTCCGATCGGTGGCTATGGGGTTGTGGTTTCCGGAGCATGGTTGCTGGAGCGCGAGGCAGATATTGCTGCGATGAAGAAGCGCGAAAAGCAAATCATATCGCTTGTCCAGACTGCCGGCCTCAAGGCTGACGTCGACAGTTACTATTGCGAACGGGAATGGGCGGAGGAAATCATCGGGCAGCGTGCRCGATTTTCGGACCTCACCATTATCGGTCCAGATCTTCTGCACCAGCCTGCGCTGAAAACGCCTGTATTAAGCGAGCTCTGTTCCATTCCGGAAGGCCGATCTTGGTAGTGCCGACGGGCGCGCGTGCCACCTTGCGTCCGCACAACGTCATGCTTGCCTGGGACGGGCGGATCGAGGCTGTGCGTGCGGCGCGTGAAGCCGTCAATGTCATGGCAACCGCCGTGGACGCCCACGTCGCGATAGTCGATGGCGATTCAAACGACGTGCCAGATGGCAGTCCACGAGCAAACATTGCCGCCTACCTGGCCAGACATGGCATAAAGGTGAAGATTGATCGGTTGCGCACATGCGGCATGTCGGTCGCGGACCTTTTGAAACAGCATGCGAGCGAAATCTCCGCCGACCTGATCGTCATGGGCGCATACGGACACTCGCGCCTGCGCGAGCGGCTTTTTGGGGGCGTAACCAAGACCATGATCGAAACATCGCCAATCCCCGTTTTCATGATGCGCTGACAGTTTCTTACCAAGGTGACGAGATGAATATGCCGCAACCCATTGCCCGCTCAGGGATATCGTCAAGCCCAACGCATGCGGGGCCGACCAGTGCCGAGGCGAAGCGTCAACTTGACAAATATGGTCCCAACACATCCCGGAAGACGCCAGCAGGTCGGTATTCGCTATCGCGAGAGAAATTTTGACCGAACCGATGTTGTTGCTCCTCGTTGTGGCGGCAGCGCTTTATCTCTTGATTGGCGATCTTGCGGAAGGTCTCCTGCTGGCTGGCTTTGCTATCCTCACCATCGGGCTCATCTTTTATCAGCAGCAGCGGAGCGAAAACGCGCTTGCGGCGCTGCGGATGCTGGGCGCACCAACGGCGCGGGTCTTCCGCGAGGGCAAGGAGTGCACCATTGGAGCGAACGAAGTCGTGGCAGGAGACGTCATGCTGCTCGATGAAGGGGAACGCGTTCCAGCCGACGGGATTTTGATAAGCAACTCAGGGTTGGTTGTCGATGAATCACTCTTGACGGGAGAGAGTGTTCCCGTCCGCAAGCGGGCAGGCGAAGGCGGTCAGTTGGCTGCCGAGCCTGGAGGCGACGACCAGCCATTCGTCTATTCCGGAACCCTTGTCGTCAAGGGCCATGGAGCGGCGACTGTGTTAGATACCGGGCCACGAACCCGTGCGGGACGGATCGGCGTCTCGTTGGCTTCGATCGTTGTGGAAAGGACCCGGCTCCAGATCTCGGTGAACCGTATCGTTCGGCTTTTCGGAGGACTGGCCGCGATCGTGTGCTGCGCTTTGGTTATCTTTTACGGTGTCTATCGCGAGGACTGGCTGCAAGGCGTCCTCTCAGGCATCGCGCTTGCCATGGGCATGCTGCCGGAAGAATTCCCGGTCGTTTTGACAATTTTTCTGGCCATCGGCGCATGGCGGCTGGCACGCATCAAGGTATTGGCCCGCCGGCCGGCCGTCATCGAAACTCTTGGAGCCGCGACCGTTCTTTGCGTGGACAAGACCGGGACGCTCACCGAAAACCGCATGCGTGTCCGTCACCTCGACATCTTGACCGACCAACTCGAAGTTGAGCCAGACTTACGTGACTTACCGTACGCCTTCCGACCGCTCGTAAATTCTGCTTGGCTCGCGACTCGCCACGCATCCATCGATCCGATGGACAGGGCGGTTGCAGGACTGGCATCGCGGGCCGGAGAATATCAAACGATGGATTGGCCCATGGTTCGCGAGTACGGTCTCAAGCCGGAACTGTTGGCAATGTCTATCGCTTGGAAGGATCACGCCGGGCATTTTGCGGTCGCCTGCAAGGGCGCACCGGAGGCCATCATTGATCTATGTCATCTCACAGATGAAAAAGCAGCAAGGATCATGGAACATGTTCAGGCCATGGCCGAAAAGGGCTTGCGTGTGCTCGGCGTCGGCATCGGGACGACTACGCGGGATGATTTGCCTAATTCACAACACGACTTCGATTTTACCTTTGCCGGGCTGGTCGGATTCGAGGATCCTTTGCGGCCAACTGTGCCTGTGGCGGTGAGAGAAGCATTCCGCGCGGGAATTTCGGTCAAAATGATCACAGGTGATTATCCAGCGACGGCATTGGCAATCGCCTTTGCTGCCGGCATTGACACCAAAGATGGCGCTGTCACTGGCGACGAACTCGAACGTGCGGACGATGCAGAGATGAAGCGGCTGGTTTCCTGCGCAAATGTCTTTGCCCGCATCATGCCCGAGCAAAAGCTGCGAATTGTCGAAGCTCTCAAACGCCAGGGTGAGATCGTTGCCATGACTGGCGATGGCGTTAACGATGCGCCAGCACTCAAGGCGGCACATATCGGCATTGCAATGGGAAAGCGTGGCACAGACGTTGCCCGCGAAGCGGCAGGGATAGTGCTGCTAGACGAAGATTTTGGAAGTATTGTCAGCGCAGTCAAGATGGGAAGGCGCATCTTCGACAATCTGCGGAAGGTGATGATTTACATTTCCGCGGTCCACGTCCCGATCGCTGGGTTGGCGCTTGTACCTCTGGTTGCAGGCATGCCGCCACTTTTCTTTCCGGCGCATGTTGTGGTGATCGAGATGATCATCGACCCGATGTGCTCGATTGTTTTTGAACGCACGCCGGCTGAGCGAGATATTATGATGCGACCGCCGCGGTCGGTCGAAGATCCGCTTGCAGGCATTCCTCAGATTATCTTTGGCCTTCTCCAGGGCAGCGTGCTCCTCATCGTTTGCCTTGCGCTTTACCATGGACTGTTGTTGCAGGAAGCATCGGTCGAAACGGCCCGAACCGCTGCTTTCATTGCCGTAACGGCCGGGAACTTGTCGCTGGCCTTGGTGAACAGCAGCCGCGAGACGGTCATTCTGCACATGTTTGAACGCGGTCGAATGACATTCTGGATCGCCGCGGCGATAGCAGTGTCGGTTGTTTCAATTTGCATTGTCCAACCCAATCTGGCCGAACTATTCGGATTCACCAGGCCCGAAATCGGACAGGCCTCGCTCGCCGCAGGAGCCGGAGTGGTTGCGGTGTTGCTGTTCGACGTGGTGAAGTTTCTACCTGCTGTCCGACGAATTATCGGCTAGGAGGAAGATTGGCTGATGCAGCGTGCAGCCGATGATGTTTCGAAAGCTTTTACCGTTGGCCCCTGAACCATGACAAGAGCGTTGGCCAGAAGGCCAATGCTGCGACGCAGATCGTGATCAGGGCCAGCATCACAAACATCTGCAGGACCCCAAAGTTTGTAGCGTCGCGCGCCACGAACCATCCGGTGATCACCCCGGCGACAATCAACAGCAAGCGAACGAACCATCCAAACATCACTGTTACTCGCCCGCCAAATCGCGTTCTTTGGTGAGGGCTTGCGAGAAGTCGTCGACAAAGCGCTTGATCTCAGTCCAATTGGTCAGCTCGTAATCGTGTTTTGTGTCAATCGGTCCGCCCTCGGCCGACGCGATGCGCTTGAGCATCCAGCGCTTGAAAAAGTCGTACTCCGTATACTTGAGTGCGCCGGCACAGTGTAGGACAAATCGAGGCTTCCATCCCGTCTCATCCGCAAGCCTGACCGGACAATTTCTCGCCTCAGTCCTTTCCTCCTCATCGGCACTTGCAATAGAGAGCGACACGGAAATGAAGGCTGACGGCATGTCGTTGAGAACCGTATCCCAATCATGGACATAGTGGACAAATGGAGACGGATAGCGACCAATATGAACAGGCGCGCACAGGATCGCGCCATCGCTTGTGCCCGGGTCCGCAAATCCGACCTGGTTTGCATCGGTCAGCATGACCATGTGGCCTTGCGTCTCTAGGTGGCTGGCAACCGCTTCGGCGATTTTTCGGGTCTGACCCTCAATCGTGGAATAAAGCACCAGGAATTTCATGGCGAGTCCTCTGACATTGATCATCCGGGATTTATTTTCCGGGTGTTGCAAGCCTCGGTGATATACGAGCCGCCCGCATTGATTCGCATCAAACTCCAGTGAAACGTGGTCGGAACACAGTGCTGTAGCAGCGTTTGGCGTGAAAAGGTCTCACTGTAACGCCCGACGGAAATGGGTCGAGGTTCCTCCTGACAAAAGTGGGCGGGTTTCGGAAATCGCACGTCATTGTAATGGGCGGCAAAGTTCATCTGTCGGGACTCGTCGGCTCGGAAGGAGAACGCAAGGCGCTTAGGGCCCGTCGTGCGGGCGAGTCAGTCTCCTGCCGATATCAAATGATGATCGATCCTGGACATAACTTCTTCGTTGGCCTGGATGGTATTCTGATAGCGCATCACCATCCCGTTGCACATTGCTGTCCATGCTCGACTGCCCGGCGTTTTACCCAAAGCAAGCATTTCTTGAATGTCTCTAACAAGCGCTTCGGCATCTTCATTTACCTTGGCGAGCCGATCCCTCAAATCGTGCAAGTCCATTTTCTCCTCCATGTCATAGTGCGTTGATTTCCCGGATAAAATCTCGGTCAAATCGCAGCCCAAAATATAGCGCCAAACGTGTCTCACACATTGATCTAGCGCAATGCGGCCTTGCGGGCTTGCCTCTAATGCTTGGTCACGAAATCGCTGCGTCATTCGGAGGGATCAAAATGCATTTCAAGAGCCTGCTGAGCATCGTAGAGGTCAATCAAACCGACAACGACTTAAAGATTGCAATTGACCTCTGTTCGGAAATTAACGCCCAACTGTCGGTGATGGTTTTCGCTGTCGCCTCTTTGCCGCCAATCGGGGACTATCCCATTGGGACCGCCGATGTATGGGTGAAGGAGCGCCATCGGGATCTCGCGGCTCTGAAAAGCAGGGTCGAGGACATGGAAATGCTTGTCAGGGATGCCAGCATTTCGGCTACTATAACAGATGAATATCCCGAACCCGCACGACTTGGGCACATCGCTGGTAGACACGCGCGCTACGCAGATGCGACTTTTATTGGTCCCGATTTATTGGCCCATGAAACATTGAAAGGTAAAATTATCGACGGAGCCTTGTTTGAGTCCGGTCGACCGATTTTTCTGATTCCGCACGGCACCAAGCCGACGCTGCGTCCGAAACGTGTCTTACTCGCCTGGGATTCTGGCGTAGAATGCGCGAGAGCAGCTCGCGAGGCCCTTGACATCATGGCATCTGCTGAAGCGGTGCATGTGACCATAGTTGATCCCGACACCAGTTCGATCGCCAATGGTCCAGAACCGGGTGCTGACATCGCCGCCTATCTCGCCCATCACGGAATCAAGGTTGACGTGGACCGTCTTCCGAGCGGAGGCGAACCGATCGCCGATGTTCTCAAACAACATGCAACAGACATCTCTGCCGATCTCGTCGTCATGGGTGGGTACGGACATTCGCGCACGCGGGAGTGGATATTTGGTGGTGTGACCAGATCCATGATCGAGGATCCCAGCGTGCCCATCCTCATGGCACGTTGAAGAGGGAAATCGTAACAGCGCGAACAGGGAGCAGTTCACCATGCAAATTACCGAGATGAACCAATTCGAAATCATGCAGGTGATCGAGAACGCGACCGTGGGACGGCTGGCCTGTGCACATGACGGCCAGCCCTACATTG